>JAYTAT010000542.1:0-1367 GCA_043737315.1 Archangium sp. | reverse complement strand
TCGCGAGAATGGCCATGTTGGGGCACAGATCCGACACGTCGGTGACGATGTGCGTCGAGAGCAGCACCACGACGTCTTCACTGATCTCTGCGAGCAGGTTGTGAAAGCGGAACCGCTCGGCGGGGTCGAGGCCGGCCGTGGGCTCGTCGACGATGATCAACTTCGGGTTGCCGATCAGCGCCTGCGCGATACCAAACCGCTGCTTCATGCCCCCCGAGAAGCCGCCCAACCGGCGCGATTGGTGCTCCCACAGGTTGACGCGGTGGAGCAGCGCCGCGACCACTTCATGGCGCTCGCTGCGTTTGCTCAGGCCTTTGAGCTGGGCGAGGTGATCGAGCATGTCCCAGGCCGTCACCTTGGGGTACACGCCGAAGTCCTGCGGCAGGTAACCCAGCACTTCGCGCAGGCGATCGGGCTGCCTGGCGATGTCGATGTCGCCGAAGAGCATGGTGCCCGTGTCGATCGCCTGGAGCGTGGCGAGGCTGCGCATCAGGGACGATTTTCCCGCGCCGTTGGGCCCGAGCAGGCCGAACATGCCGTGGGGGATCTTGAGGTTGACGTCGTCCAGGGCCTTGACCCCGTTGGGGTACGTCTTGGTAACGCCTCTGAGTTCGAGCTCCATGGGCGGGACTTTCGCCAGCCCGTACCCGAATGCAATGAGTGACGTCGGTTCGGCGACTCGCTAGACCCCGGGTCATGACCGAGATCGTTCACGTCAAGGCGCGAGAGATTCTGGATTCACGTGGCAACCCGACGGTCGAGGCCGAGGTGGTCCTCGAGAGCGGGGTGATGGGCCGGGCAGCCGTGCCCTCGGGCGCCAGTACGGGCGAACACGAGGCCGCCGAGCTGCGTGACGATGACAAGAAGCGCTACCTCGGCAGGGGCGTGCTCAAGGCGGTCAAGAACGTCAACGACGTGATCGCCCCCGCGGTGATCGGTCTTGACGCGATGGATCAGGCGACCCTCGACGCTGAGCTCAACGCGCTCGACGGTACGCCCAACAAATCGAAGCTCGGCGCCAACGCCATCCTCGCGGTCTCCATGGCTGCGGCGCGCGCGGCTGCGGCTGAGCTGCAGGTGCCGTTCTACCGGTACATCGGCGGGGCGCAGGCGCGCACGTTGCCGGTGCCGATGATGAACATCATGAACGGCGGGGCGCACGCAGACACCAAGGTCGACGTGCAGGAGTTCATGGTGCTTCCCTGGGGCGCCAGCTCCTTTTCCGAGGGCCTGCGGTGGGGCGCCGAGGTGTTTCACGCGCTCAAGAAGATCCTCAAGGGCAAGAAGCTCCCCACGGGCGTCGGTGATGAAGGCGGCTACGCGCCGGATCTTCCGTCGAACGAAGAAGCGCTCAAGCTGATCATGGA
>JAYTAT010000541.1:0-3711 GCA_043737315.1 Archangium sp. | reverse complement strand
ATAGTCCCGTCGGTGCAGGTCACTGCAGCGTTCGCGAGGACGGCGTAGCTGGCTGAGGCGCCGAGCGCCGGACCCTGCTGACGGGAGGCCTTGAGCGCGTCCTGCGAAGTGCCGACCGCGTCGTACTCGTCGGCGGCGTTGCACCCCGCGGTGGCGAGGCAAAGGAAGGCGGCGAAGGAGATGACAGAGGGACGGTTGAACATTTCGGTTGAACTCCTGAAGGGTGTTTTGGGGAGACTTCGTTTTGGCGAACCACCCATGAGCACGTTCAGGGCCACACGCTCACACACTGTGAATACAGGGCGTTGGACCGCCTAGAGGCCCTCGCCGAAGCTCAACCTCGTCATTTTGACAGGGCATTGATTTCAATTTGATCCGTCAGTCGCAGCTCCGCCGGATTGTTCTTCTTGGTCTTTCGAAGTGATTGGTGAGGTGAGGCACGCTCGCGTGCTCCTTCGATTTGACGTCTGAACGAAGTCAACTTGATGGCACGTCTCAGGTGGCCTCGTCGTCATTCGCCCCCAAGGGCCAGACTTCACTGCGATCGAGTCGGTGGCGCCGAACCTGCTCAGTGAGCCCGTATGAACTGGGACCAAGTCAGAGGCGAAGCCAAGCAGGTGAAGGGCATCCTGAAGCAGAAGTGGGCGAAGCTGACCGACGACGATCTGCTCCTCCTCGAAGGCCAGAAAGACGCCTTCCTCGGCATGCTGGAGGAGCGCACGGGCATGGCCAGAGAACTGGCCGAGAAAGAGTTCGATCTGCTGCTCGCCGCCCTGGACCTCGACCGCAAGCACGTCGGCGTCTTTCACCTGAGCGCGAGCTGATGTTTCGCGCGACGGTGAACGGCTCGGCCGTGGAACCCACCGTGGGGACGGTGGCGCCCGAGGCTCCCAGAAGGAAGCTGGTGCTCACCAGGATCCTCTGGCTGGTCACCTTCGCATTGCTCAGCGTCTGGGGTTTTGGCTGCCTCACCCGCAACGCCATGGGCGGCTTCGTGAATGGCTTCCTCATCGCGACCGCGGTGATGGTGTTCGTCACCCTTTTCATCGGCCAGCGCGCCATCCCCTCACCTCAGCCACTCCCTTCAAGGAAGCTTCCCTGAATCGATTTTTGGCGGCCGCCGTGACCACAAGGCGCTCGCCCAGACCAACGCCAAGCTCGAGGAGAAGGCCGGGACGCTCACGCGACCCGGCCTTTCTTCGTTTCAGGGCTCATTCAAACTGAGTGAACTCCATCAGGATCGCGGAAGGCGCGGGCCGCAGATGGTTGTAATTGCGTCGATCGAGCGATGGCCCGGAACCTGCTCTCTGTCTCGTCTGGCAATTGGCCGAGAACAGCTTTCCCGAGAACCACAGGAATTCCCCATCATGATGAATCGATTTTCCGTGAAGGCCGCGCTCGCCGCTGCCGCCGTGCTGCTGGTGCCCCTGGCGCACGCAGAAGAAGACAAGCCACTGGGCAAGCCGATGCCCGCCGAAGCGGGTGACTTTTCGCTCAAGATCGAGACGGGCCTCGTCATTCCCCTCACCACGCCCCAGTCCTCACTCTTCGTGGTGGGCGGCTCGCAGACGGTCAAGGCGCTCTGGGCGCTCAACGAGTGGTTCGACATCGGCCCGGCCGTTTCTTTCACCGCGCTGCCGAGCCAGGGCTCGCTGAGCAACCCGGGCACGGCCTGGACCTTCGGGGCTACCGGCCGGTTCAAGCGACCCCACGCCACCCCTGACCACGACAAGCTGTTCAACATCTCGCCCTGGATCGACGTCGACGCGTTCTACGTACGCACGGGGCCGCTGAATCGCCCGGGCTTCGCGGCCGCGGTCGGTGCCTCCATTCCGCTGGGAGAGAAGCGCATCTTCTGGCTGGGCCCCTTCGTTCGCTATTCCCACATCATCCAGATCGACAGGCCCGGTTATGACAACCGCGACGCCAAGATGCTCACCATCGGGCTCAGCCTCGAGGTCGGCAGCGGCGTGAGGCGCGAGGCGCTCCCCGTCGAGACGCGCACCATCAACACCATCACCAACACCGTCACCAACACCGAGACGTTCTCCTGCCCCGATCGCGACGGCGACACCATTCCAGACAACATCGATAACTGCCCTGACGTGGCCGGCCCGATGGATTTCTGGGGTTGCCCTGCGTACAAGAAAATCACCATCAAGAAGGACAAGCTCGAGCTGAAGGAGAAGCTCTACTTCGCCTGGAACGCGGCCACCCTGAAGAAAGAGTCGACACCCACGCTCGACGAGGTGGTCGACGCGCTCAAGGCCAACAAGAACTTCAAGGTCCAGGTCGAAGGCCACACTTCTTCAGAGGGACCCGCCGATCGCAACCAGACCCTGTCAGAGGGCCGCGCCAAGGCAGTGCTGGACTACCTGGTGGCTCACGGCATCGAGAAGGAACGACTCGTCGCCAAGGGCTTCGCTTCCTCGGTGCCGATCGACACGAACCTCACTCCCGAGGGTCGCGAGAACAATCGCCGCGTGGAGTTTGTCGTCAACTTCATCACCACCAACGACGGGAATAAGTAACAATGAATACAATCAAGAATGTGGGCTTGGTCCTGATGTTGGTTTTGATGCCTGCGTGCGGTCAGCAATTGGTGGAGTTCGAGATCGACTCCGGTACGACCAGCCCCGACGCGGGGCGAGACGCGGGGACCACCGCTGACGCCGGCATCGACGCCGGCATGGACGCCGGCACAGACGCCGGCACAGACGCCGGCACAGATGCCGGGATGGACGCCGGCATGGACGCCGGCATGGACGCCGGGATGGACGCGGGCCTCGACGTCACTCCCCCGGTGGTGATCTCCACCGTCCCCGTCGACCAGGCGATGAACGTGCTCACCAGCACCCTGGTGAGCGCCACCTTCAGCGAGCCGATGAACGCCTCGACGCTGAACGCAGCGACCTTCACCCTGACGCAGGGCGTGACCCCGGTACCGGGTCTCGTCACTTTCGCCGGAGTGACGGCCAGGTTCACCCCCACCATGCTCTCCCCGGGCACCACCTACACGGCGACCATCACCACCGGAGCCACTGACCTGGCCGGAAACCCACTGGCGTCGAACTTCGTGTGGACGTTCACCACCGGCACGCCTGCCGACACCACCCGCCCCACGGTGATCCTCACCAACCCGCTCGACCTGGCCATGAACGTGCCGATCAGCAGGCGGGTGACGGCCACCTTCAGCGAGGCGATGAACCCGGCCACCATCGACGCCACCACCTTCAAGCTGGCGCGAGGCCTCACCCCGGTTGTCGGCGTGGTCAGCTACGACACGCTCACCGCGAAGGCCACCTTCGCCCCGGCGATGCCGCTCCTGGTGGGCGCCACCTATACGGCCACCGTCACCACCGGGGTCGCTGACCTCGCTGGCAACACGATGCTGGTCGATTTCGTGTGGACCTTCACCACGGGCGCCTGTGGGCAGGGCCCGGTGGTGCTGGGGGCCGCGGGTAACTTTGCGGTGCTCGCTGGCTCAACCGTCACCAACACGGGAATGACCTCGGTGACCGGCGACCTGGGCGTCAGCCCCGGCAGCGCGGTGACCGGCTTCCCGCCGGGCAACGTGGTGGGCACGCAGCACGCCGCCAACCCCACCTCGGCGGCCGGCATGTTCGACCTCACCGCGGCCTACAACGACGCGGCGGGGCGGACGCTGTGTCCGGTGGCGGTGGCAGGCAACCTCGGCGGCCAGACGCTGGC
>JAYTAT010000540.1:0-1369 GCA_043737315.1 Archangium sp. | reverse complement strand
GCGTGCCTTCGACCAACTGGAAGCCGAGCATCAACCAGAACAGCGGCTTCCAGTTCGCTCGCCAGAAATTGACGGAGCGGTCGATCAGCTCACCTAGGCCCAGCGGGCGGAGCGGGTTCACAGTGAAGGGCAAGCTACTCCAGCGCGCGCAGCAGGGCTTCCGCCGCGTGAGCCGGGTGGGTCGCGTGCATGATTTCGCCAATCACCGCGACGCCGGCGACGGGGCCCAGCTCCTTCATTCGCTCGATGGTGATGCCTCCGAGGGCGAAGCAGCGCGTGTGCGATTTCTTCGCGAAGGCGTGGAAGGCGTGGGCTCCCAGCTCAGGGCGCTCGGGGGCTTTGCTGATCGGGTCGAAGACCGGGCTCACCAGGAGCAGATCGGCCCCGGTGGGGTGGTGGGGTGGATGGCACGAGGCGCTCAGCCAGCGTTTGCCCAGCAACGGCCGCACGTCTGCGGGGGGCAGTGAACGAAAGGTCAGGTGCAAGTGCGCGTCGAGGGCCAGCGCGATGTCGAGCCGGCCGTTGATGAAGAGCGGGTGGTCACCGCAGACTTCGCGAAGGCGGGCGGCTTCTTCGTAGAATTGGCGATCGGTGGCGCCGGGGTGGCGATGTTGCACGGCGATGCCGGGGCCGGCCTGCAGGGTCTCTTTGATGATCTCGAGCACGGGCATCGCCCAGTCGGTGATCACCAGGAGTTTAAAAGGGACTGGCCCCATTCCCCTGAGGGGAACAGGGACTTCGGGGGTCACTGGCCGACCAGTCCAGTGAGCGGACTCGAGGCCGACGCGTAGGCCTTCATGGGAATTCGCCCCGCGAGAAATGCTTCACGGCCCGCTTCGACCGCCAGCTTCATGGCTCTGGCCATCCGAACCGGCTCCTTCGCTGCTGCGATGGCGGTGTTCATCAAGATGGCGTCGATGCCCAGCTCCATGGCGATCGCCGCGTCGCTGGCCGTACCCACGCCCGCGTCGACGATCACCGGCACCTTCACCGTCTCGAGGATGAGCCGGATGTTGTGCGGATTGCGGATGCCCAGGCCAGAACCAATCGGAGCCGCGAGCGGCATCACGGCCGCGCAGCCCATGTCGGCCAGCTTGCGCGCGGTGATCACGTCGTCGGTCGTGTACGGCAGCACCGTGAAGCCTTCCTTCACCAGCACCCGCGCCGCCTTCAACGTCTCTTCCACATCGGGGTAGAGCGTCTTCTCGTCGCCCAGCACCTCGAGCTTCACCCACTTCGAGAGCCCCAGCTCTTCAGCCAGCCGGCAGGTGCGAATGGCGTCTTCGGCCGTGTAACAACCAGCGGTGTTCGGCAGCAGCGTCATGCGGTGGGTGTCGATCCAATGCAGCAATGACTCTTCGCCCCTGGC
>JAYTAT010000539.1:0-3717 GCA_043737315.1 Archangium sp. | reverse complement strand
CCAAATGGCTGGGGCGCTGCACCGAGTGCGGCACGTGGGGCTCGCTGGTCGAGGAGGTCGAGCTGTCAGCGGCCAGCCAATCGCGGCCGGCGTGGGGCGCAGCGTCAGGGCAGGGCAAGCCGGTGCTCCTGCAGCAGGTGGAGTCAGCCAGTGAATCGCGAAGGCTCACCGGCATCGCCGAGCTCGATCGGGTGCTGGGCGGCGGCGTGGTGCTGGGCAGCCTGGTGCTCATCGGCGGCGATCCCGGTATCGGCAAGTCGACTTTGTTGTTGATGGCCGTCGACCGGCTCTCGAAAGACCGCCCTGCCCTCTACGTCTCGGGCGAAGAGTCGTTGCGCCAGACGCGCATGCGCGCCGAGCGGCTGGGCGTGCGCGGGGAGCAGCTGCACGTCTTTGCAGAGACCGATCTGGAGAAGGTGCTGAGCGCGGCAGAGAAGCTGGCACCCGGGGTGCTGATCATCGACTCCATTCAGACCATGTTCCTCGCTGAGCTGGGCAGCGCGCCGGGCAGCGTGGGCCAGGTGCGTGAGTGTGCCGGGCGCTTGATGTCGTACGCGAAGAAGACGGGCGTGCCGACGTTCATGGTCGGTCACGTGACGAAAGACGGCTCGATCGCCGGGCCCCGCGTGCTCGAGCACATGGTCGACACGGTGCTCTACTTCGAAGGCGAGCGCGGTCACCCGTTTCGCATTTTGCGCGCCCACAAGAACCGCTTCGGCAGCACCAATGAGATCGGCGTGTTCGAGATGAAGGGCTCGGGGCTGGCCGAGGTGCCTGACCCCTCGGCGTTGTTTCTCTCTGAGCGGCCCAAAGGCGCGTCGGGCAGCGTGGTGACCTCGACCTTGAATGGCACCCGGCCGATATTGGTGGAGGTGCAGGCGCTGGTGGCGCCCACGGGCTACGGCACGGCGCGGCGTACGGCGATCGGGGTCGACTCGAACCGGGTCGCGCTGCTGGCAGCGGTGTTGGAGAAGAAAGAAGACGTGCAGCTGATGGGCTGCGACATCTTCGTCAACGTGGCGGGCGGCATGTCGCTCACCGAACCCGCAAGTGATCTGGCGGTGTGTGCGGCGCTGGTGTCGTCGCTGCAGAACCGGGCGATCGATGCGCACACCTTGATTCTGGGTGAGGTGGGGCTCACGGGTGAGGTGCGCGCGGTGGCCCAGGTCGATTCGCGGTTGGCCGAAGCCGCGAAGATGGGGTTCAAGCGGGTGATTCTGCCCAAGGCGAGCGCCCGGCGAATGGAAAACGCCCGCATTGAGTTGTTGCCGGTGGAGTCGTTGAGCGAGGCTCTCCAGCTCTTACGCGAGGGGTGAGGGCGCTTGGTTGCCCGAGGGCACCCTCTCCCCGCTGCCCGCAGGAAAAGGGAGTCAGGTACGCAGAGCGGCGGCCTCGACCTTCGAGGCGATGCTGCTCGCCTTTTCCCAGGTCTGCACTTCGGTCACCCGGCGGGGGAAACGCTGTGAGAGCAGGCTTGCGACCTCGTGATCCTTCATGGGCGGCGCGACCTCACGCAGCGCCTGCGCCATCTCGAGCGCGTTGCGGAACCGCTTCTCGGGCTCCTTGGCCAGCGCGCGCTCGATGACTTCCCACAACGGCGTGGGAATGCCCGCGGGTCTCGGGAGCGCGTCGTTGACGATCGCCTCCATCGTCTTGGTGTCGTCCTTCTGATCGAACGCCCGCCGGGCCATCAGCGCCTCGAACAGAATGAGCCCCATCGAGAAGATGTCGCTGCGGCGATCGATGCGCTCGGCGGTGGCCTGCTCGGGCGACATGTAGAGAGGCTTGCCCTTCACGATGCCCGGCAAGGTGACCGTGCGTTGATCGCGCATCTTGGCCACGCCGAAGTCGAGCACCTTGACCCGCCCATCGAAGCCGCACATCACGTTGTGCGGCGACAGGTCGCGGTGCACCAGCCCCAGCGGCGCGCCGTCATCAGCCTTGAGCTCGTGCGCCGAGTGCAGCCCCTCGAGCGCCTGGCACAACAACGCGCTCACCAGAGCGGGCTGGAGCGGCCCATGCCGCCAATAGATGACGTGATCGAGATCGACGCCTTTGATCAACTCCATCGCCATGTAGAACGAGCCGGCCGCGCTGCCGAAGTCGTAGAAGGTGATGAGGTTCGGGTGATTGAGGCGCATGCCCAGCTTCGCCTCGTCGAGGAACTGGTTCACGATGACCTCGTCATCGGCCAGCCGCTGCAAGATGCGCTTGAGCGCCACCAGCCGAGAGACGCCGCCCGGGTTCACCGAGCGCGCGACCATCACCTGCGCCATGCCGCCGGTGCCCAGCGGGTGGAGCAGCTCGTACTTCCCGATGCGCGCATGCGGGCTGAGTTCACCCGCCTCGGCCAACGTCTCGAGGCGCTCGAGCGGCGAGTGGCCTTCCGACAGGGCGATGAACGAGAGCACCGCCGAGTCGAGGATCTCCCCGATCGTCTCCACCAGAGCGAGCACGTGTTTGCCGCCATCGCCGAACGTGCCGGGCAGCAGAAAACCAATCGACCCCAGCGTGGTGCGGCCCAGCGTCAGCCCCGAGACGAACACGGTACGTTGATCACCCAGCGGCACCGCGCCGCGGTACGTCGCCCAGGTGGTGACGTCGAAGTACTCGTTGCCCCACACCCGGGTGAGCACCGGCCCATTGATGCCGAGCACCTGCGCGAACGCCCCCCGCGCGTGAATCATGCGGGCGCACTGCGCGAGGAACACGTCGACGGCCGCCGAGAGGCCCAGCTGCCGCTCGATGCAGTCTTCCAGCACCTCGTCAGCGAGGCGCTGTACGGCCACCAGGCCCCGGAGGAACTGAACCTCTTCCTCCAACGAGTCGAAGCGCAGCGTCGCCGGGGCGGGCATGCCTACGGGGTCTCTTCGTGAGGCGACCTTGTCCGTCTCACTTTTTCGACTCGGCGCTGTAGATGGCGTCAGCGATTCGGTAGGCGCTGCCTTCGAGCTGCTTGATGGCGTCCCGGATGCGGGTGGGCTCGTTGGTGCCCAACTGCTTCTTCAAGTTCTCGAGGTCGCTCTTGATCTCGCCCTTGTCCTTGTCGCCCAGCAGTGACGCGTACTCTTCGAGCGACTTCTCGGTGGTGTAGATGAGGCCGTCGGCGTTGTTGTGCAGGTCGGCCAGCTCCTTCTTCTTCTTGTCGCCCTCGGTGTTCGACTGGGCCTCGCCGATCATCCGCTGGATCTCGGGCTCGGTCAGGCCTGAGTTCGACACGATGCGCACCTGCTGCACGCGGCCGGTACCGAGGTCCTTCGCCGACACGTGCACCAGCCCGTTGGCGTCGATGTCGAAGGTCACTTCGATCTGCGGCACACCACGCGGCGCGGGGGGAATGCCCACGAGCTCGAAGCGGGCCAGCGTCTTGTTGTCACCCGCCATCTCACGCTCGCCCTGAAGACAGTGCACGCTCACGAGCGGCTGGTTGTCGGTCGCGGTCGAGAACACCTGCGACTTCTTGCAGGGGATGGTGGTGTTCTTGTCGATGATCTTGGTGAAGACGCCGCCGGCCGTCTCGACGCCCAGCGACAGCGGCGTGACGTCGAGCAGCAGCACGTCTTTGACCTCGCCCTTGAGCACACCACCCTGAATCGCGGCGCCGATGGCGACCACTTCGTCGGGGTTGATGCCCTTGTGCGGATCTTTCTGGAAGAACGCCTTCACCTTGGCCTGAATGGCCGGCATGCGGGTCATGCCGCCGACCAGCAAGACCTG
>JAYTAT010000538.1:0-3720 GCA_043737315.1 Archangium sp. | reverse complement strand
TCGACGAAGCTCGCGTTTGCAGCGGCGAAGAGGTCGAAGGGCGCGCCCTCTGCGATCTGCTTCGCCAGCAGTCCCGACGAGCCGAACGAGAAGACCACCTTCGTCTTCGTCTCTGCCTCGAAGCGGGTGCCGAGCTCGGTGAACGCCTCGGTGAGATCCGATGCGGCGGCGACACGGAGGGGCTGGGGCGCGGCGCTGCGGCAACCGGCCAGCACCAGGAACACGAGAAGAAATTTCATGGCGGGGGCGACTTCCATCGTTGGTGAATCCACACCCACTGCTCCGGGTGCTCGCGAATCTGCGTCTCGATGCCGTGCGTGAGTTCTGAGGTGAGCGCCATCACAGCCTCCTCGCCCTCGAGTGCAGGCAGCGGCAGTTCCTTCATCGTGATGCGGTACTTCAGCGGCCCCACGCGCGTGCAGAAGCCCAGCATGGGTACGGCGCCGGTGCGCATCGCGAGGTCTGCGGCCGCGCGCGGTGTCTTCGCGAGCTTCCCGAAGAAGGGCACCCAGACCGACTGCACCCTGGTGTCCTGGTCGATCAGGATCCCCAGGATGGAGTTGCCCCTGAGCGCGCGCAGCATCTCTTTCGCAGCACCTTGCCGGCCGCGCCAGATGACGCGAAGTTTGCCTGACGCCCGGAAGCGCTCGACGAGGCCGGTGGTGCGCTCGTCGCTGAGCTCTTTGCCGATCACCGCGACCGGGTAGTTCTCCAGGGCGACGTAGCGGGCGAGCAGCTCCCAGTTGCCCACGTGACCGGTGACGAACACCACGCCCTTGCCGCGGGCCAGCGCCGAGTCCATCGCCGCGCGCGCTTCGGGCACCCATTCGACCAGCGTGTGCCGGCGCTCATCGAACTGACGAATGCACACCATCTCCATCACCGAGCGGCCGAGGTGTCGGAACGACTCACGTGCGAGCTCGTTTCGTTCTGCTTCGGTCTTCTCAGGGTACGCGGTGGTGATGGACGCCAGGGCCTTTCGCCGCTGCGAGCCCACCAGGGTGAAGACCATCAGCCCCAGCCGCTCTCCGAGCCACGACGCTGCGCGCAGTGGAATCAGCTGTACCGGCCCCAGGAACGCCCGAATGAACAGATAGCGCACGAAGCGCTTCATTCGTTTGAAGAGGGGCGTCGGGGTGGTCACTCGCGGGGCGTCATAAACCAGATGGGGTGAAGCTCGTGCACAGGCACAAGCAACACGGTGCCCTGGAGCACATCCATGCCGAGCCAGCCCCAAACGTCTGCTTCCGCAGTGCGGGTGAGCACGTCGAGGGGGCCAAACTCCGATTCGCCCACGCGCAGGTGGAGCCCGCTGACTCTACCTTCGACGATGAGCGCCGAATCGAACAGCGCCGTCGCGTAGCTCGAGCGCTCCTGACTGGAAGCAAGGCTGGTGGCGACCTCTTTGCCATCACCCACGCGGGTCTTCACGTGCAGCCCGCCGCCGAACGGCGCGACGCGCGGCAAGGCTTCGACCTGACCTTTGGGTGAACGTTCATCGAGCCAGCGGAGCCACGCGTTGGGTTTGCCTTCGAGCGCCATGAGACGCTTGCGGGGAAAGTCGATCGCGACAGCGCCTTTGCCCAGCAGGCGTTGGGGGCACAGCGTGCCGCCGATGTTCATTTCGCGGTGCGCGGGCACGGTTTCCACCATGCGCCACCTGGCGGTGGTCACGCTGGTGGCGAGCTGAAGCGGCAGCTCGGCGACGCGGTGGCCCTCGAAGTCGGTGGGTTCGATTTCGAGTGACTTGACGAACCAGGCTTCGAGGGTGGTTTCGGGCGCGCTCGTGTCGACGATCAGGAGCGTGGGCCTTCCGCCGATGGTGGCTTCGACGAGCGGCAAGCCCGCCTGCGTGGTGATGGGCACTTCCCACGCTGCGCTTGGGGGCGGCGCTCCGGGCGTGATTGTTCTGCAGGCGCAGAGAAGAAGAAGCGGCAGCAGGCGGCACATGTCGGCGGTGTATATCGGGCCGGGTCGGCGGCGGTGCTCGATTCCAGCCCTCACCCCCTAGAGATTGTCGAGCAGCCCCATTCGATCCTTCAGACGGAGCACCCGGCGGCAGCTCTCGTCGAGCTGCTTCTTCGCGGGGGCCTCCTTCTCGGCGAGCTCGGTGAGGATGCCGATGTAGTCGATGCCCTTGTTCCAATCGGGGGGCGCGGTGGTGAGCAGCAGGTCGTTGCCCGCGAGGAAGGCCTGCCGCAGCACGTCTTCGCTCGTGCCACCGACAGCGTCGGCCAGCAGCGCGATCGAGATGTCGTCGGTCACCGCGAGCCAATCCTGCTCGTGCACGCGCGCCACCAGCTTCGTGCTCAAGATGGCCGGCTTGTCGTCGACCGCCGCGTACACCACGTTGGCCAGCATCACGCCGCCGAGCGCTTCTTTCGCGCGTACGAACACGCCGGCTTCCGCGAAGACGCGCTCTTGCGGCCAGTCACTGGTGACCAGTGCGTGATCGCTGTCGCCGTCGGTGTCGCCGTAGCCGGGGAAGTGTTTGCCGATGGGCACCACGCCCGCCTCGAGCAATCCGCGCGCGTAGGCCATCGACTTCTGCACCACGATTTCCGGGTCGCCGCTGAAGCTGCGGCCGTTGCGCTCCATGTGGCCTGACGGCGCGACGTCGAGCACGGGGGCCAGGTTCAGGTTGAGGCCCACCGCCTTCATCGCCTCGCCCACGCGCCTGCCCCAGCGTTTGACCTCGGCGTCTTCCATCAACGAAAGCGCTCGGGCCGAAGGCATGTTGCGCAGGGCCCGCACGGTCTTCATGCGGTTCGACGGACCCCCTTCCATGTCGACCGACACGAATGGAGGAATCTTCGCGCGCACCCGGGCGGCGTCGATCTTCTCCTTTGCCCTGGGAATGTTCTTGAGCGCGTTGCCGACGAAGAGAATGCCGCCGACCTCCACCGGGCCGACGCGATCAATCTGAGGGTACGCAAGGATCAGCTGGCCTGCGCGTTCACGAATCGACAACGAGTTGAGCACGCGCTCCACCCGCTCTGCGTTCACCTTGCGGCTGAGGGGTTGGGCGTTCAACCGTTGCGCGGGAATTCCAGCGTCCACCACCGTTTCGCTTACGGGGGCAAGCGGAGGACCTGCATCAGCACCGAGGAGGACAAAGACGACGAGCAGCGACACGACTTCGAACGTAGCAGCGGGGCATCGTCTGAGTCTGCTTCGCGTTCGACGGCCTGTGACGTACTGCCTGACCTGGCAGGCCGTATATATCAGGCTCAACTTGTATATATTGTCCTCATGTCCAAGCGCTTGATCGACATCGACGACGAACTCCTGGAGCGCGCTCGTGCCGCTGCAGGAACCGCCACCATTCGAGCAACCGTCGAGGCGGCTCTGCGGCAACTGGCGTCGCAATCCGTCGTGGTTGAGCACATCCGCCGACTGCGACGCCCTGGAGTTTTGAGCCGTGACAAGCTCACTGCCGCACGCGCCAGCCGAGTGCCGCTGAAGTGAGCGAGCCCAGGTACCTCGTCGACACGTCCGTCTTCGCGCGTATCGAGATTCCTCAAGTCGGTGAACGCCTCGAGCATTTGGCGATCGCCGGCAAGGTGTGGACCTGCCGGGTGATCGATCTCGAGCTGACCTATGCGACCAGGCGTCGCGACGTGGCTCGGATCATCGCCGAGAGACGGACCTTCCCTGAGGCGCAGATCACTCCGGCAGTGCTGGACCGGGCGCTTCAAGTGGCGGGGCTGATGGCCGCCA
>JAYTAT010000537.1:0-3721 GCA_043737315.1 Archangium sp. | reverse complement strand
GAGCCGAAAACGCCTCGAGTGCATCAGCCAG
The DNA here is from genome assembly GCA_043737315.1 of Archangium sp. Classification (GTDB taxonomy): domain Bacteria; phylum Myxococcota; class Myxococcia; order Myxococcales; family Myxococcaceae; genus Archangium_A. The sequence goes on along the minus strand of JAYTAT010000537.1, from coordinate 3,690 downwards.
GTGCCACGCGCGCGCCTTGAGCTCGAGTGAGGCGAGCCCCGCTTTCGCCTTTCGTTGGAACTCGTCGGCAGGAAACGCAGCCCGGGCAGCGGCCGGCGAGCCAGTCGACCTGCGCGGGTCCGGTGGGGTTCTTGAACGGCCCGCCCATGCCCTGTTTCTACCGAAGGCATCAGGCCGCAGCGAATGTTACAAAGCGCAGGTCTTGATCCGCTTCCGCATTGGCTCCATCCCCGTCGAAGTGCACGCGATTCACCTGGCGATCAGTGCGCTCATTGCCTGGGGCTTCATCGGCTACAAAGGTCCCAGCGCCTGGCCGACGCAGGTGCTCTCGAACGTCAACCACCCGCTCCGCACGCCGACGCTCGTCGCGGTGGTGCTCGGCTGGATGGCGCTGGTCTCGTTCTCGGTGCTGGTACACGAGTTGGGTCACGCCCTGGCCGCCCGCAGCTTCGGAGCCAGGCCAAGCATTCAGCTCGTCGGACTGGGTGGCCTCACGCGGGCCGAAGGCGCCGAGCACCTCGAGTGGTGGCAAGATCTTCTCTTCACCCTCGCCGGCCCCGCCGCGGGTCTCGCGCTCGGCGTCTTCGCCGGCATCGTCGCGCTGGTGGGCGGTTCGGCACTGCCCGATTCGGTGCGCTACTTCGCCAGCGGCATCGCCATCGCAAACCTCTTCTGGACGGCGGTCAACCTGCTGCCCATCAGCACGCTCGATGGTGGGCGGATCACCACGGTGCTCTTGACCCGCGTACTCGGCCGCCCGGGTTTCATGGTGGCGCAGGTGGTCGCGTTGGGGATGGCGGCGTTGCTGCTGGTGGCCTCGATCGCCACGCAGCAGATCTTCATGGCCGTGTTGGTGGCGTTGATGGTGATGCGCACCTTCGCGAACATCGGCGCGTACCAGCGCGGAGAGTTGCCCACCGGCCAGTCTGCGCACCCGCTCACCACGGTGATCGAACGGGCCGAGACGCTGTATCGAGAGAACAAACTGACCGAAGCGGGCCTGATCGCCAGCGGCGTGGTCGAGGCGGCTGACACCCCGCCCCTCTTGCGCAGCCGGGCGCACCTGCTGCTCGGCTGGATCTCGCTCAAGCAGAGCAGCGGCCGTCGCGCGCTGGATCACTTCAGCCAGGTCCAGGGGCTGCAGGTGCCGCCTCATGCGCTGGCTGCGGGCTTCAGCCTCGTGGGCGATGAGACGCGCGCGATTCCCCTCTGGGCTCAGGCCGCGGGCAGCGGTGACGCGGCGCTGCTCCACGAGTTCGCGGGCGCACTCATTCGGGGTGACCGGGAAAAAGAAGCGCGGTCGTTGCCCGGCGTTCGCATGGCGCGCGCCTTCTCGATGGCCGAACGTGTTCACTACGTACGGCAAGACTTCGTGAAGGCCGCCCAGGCTGCCGAAGCTGCGTTTCACGAAGAGCCGCACTCGACGCACGCGTACACGGCCGCGTGCGACTGGGCCCAGGCCAACCGGCCCGACGAGGCCCTGCGGCTGCTCACCCTGGCGGCGCAGAACGGCTACCGGAATGCGGCCGAGGCGCGCAGCGATCCCGACCTGAAATCTTTGCGCGGGAAGCCCGAATTCGACGGCTGGCTGGCGGGTTTGGGTCGATCGACGCTGCCATGACAGTTGGATGACGCGGGGCGCCCTCCACGCGCTCGCTCATGACAGTGGGGTGACCCATCTGGGTGTTGATGTCGTCACGAAGCACTCGTGAGGCAAACACCGTGACCGAAGCGCCTGTGGACCCATCAGACTCGCAGCTCGATCGCCCTCAGTGGGGGGCGAGCGTGCCGTTTCTCGGCTTCCATCTTCTGGTGGGCCTGGTGTTCGTCACCGGCGTCCGATGGGAGTGGGTGCTGCTCGCGCTCGCCTCGTACGCCCTGCGCATGTTCGCCGTGACAGCCGGCCATCACCGCTACTTCTCGCATCGCTCGTTCAAGACCAGCCGGCTCGTTCAGTTTCTGCTCGCGTGGCTTGCGCAGATGAGCGTGCAGAAGGGCGTGTTGTGGTGGGCAGCCCACCACCGGCAGCACCACAAACACTCCGACACCGAGGCCGATCTGCACTCGCCCATGCAACGTGGCTTCTGGTGGAGCCACATAGGGTGGATCCTCGCCAAACGTTTCGAGAAGACCGACTACGACACCATCAAGGACTTCTCGCGCTACCCCGAGTTGGTGTGGCTCAACGAGCATCACCTCGTGCCGGCCGTCAGCGGGCTGGTGATCGCCTGGTTCGTGGGCGGCCTGCCGGCGGTGGTCTGGGTGGGCATCGTGCCCACGGTGCTGCTGTGGCACGCGACCTTCACCATCAACTCGCTCTCGCACCTGTTCGGCAAACGTCGCTACCTCACCCAGGACACCAGCCGGAACAGCTTCCTGCTCGCGCTGATCACCTTCGGTGAGGGCTGGCACAACAACCATCACTCCTCGCAGATCAGCGCGCGCCAGGGCTGGTTCTGGTGGGAGTTGGACCTCACCTACTACGTGCTCAAGGTGCTCTCGTGGTTCGGCGTGGTGTGGGAAGTGCGTGAGCCGCGTCATGAAGCGAAACACGCCCACGAGCACTACTCGCCGGCGCAACGGGCGCTGCTGAAGGCGCAGAGCCGGTTCGGCACGTTCGACCCACGCGCGCCGCTGCCGACGCCAGAAGAGCAGCCTGCGGTCGGCTTCGGGCTGACGCGGCACTCGTAAGAAAAAGGGCCCGGCCCCAGCGAAGGAGACGGGCCCCGGACTTCACACCTCGTGAAGACCTACTGGCAGGCGCCGAAGGGGAACGGCATGCCGCCCGCGTTGGCGACGCCGTTACACGCGCCGGTGGCGCACGCAGGCATGCCCCCGTCGAGGTTGCAGAAGGCGCGGCAGTTGGCTGCGGTCTGGTCGCCGATGCAGACGGCCCCCTTCACGCAGTTGCCCATGGTGCAGCTCGCGCCGATCGCCACGTTGCCAGCTTGAATGCAGCCGGGGCCGCTCTGGGTGAGCGAACACGCCTGGGCCGTCATCGGGCAGTTCTGCAGAAGCGGGTCGCACGAGGCGATGTTGATGCAGGTGGTGGGCAGCTCAGCGGTGCCACCGATCTGCACCACACCCACGCACTGGCCATTGGTCGCCGCGGTGCAGTTGCTCGTCTGGTAGCAGTACTTCGCGCAGGTGCCGCTGATGCAGACCAGCCCCCTGGCGCAGAGGTCGGATCCCATCGCGCACGCCTGGCCTTCGGCGATGTTGCCCGCCGGAGCACACACGCGGCCCGTACCGCCGTCGGCGAACCCCGCGTAGGAGCACTTTTCGCTGGCCGTCGGGCAGTTCTGCGTGACCACGTCGCACACGCCGGGGAAGCAGGACGTGGCGCCCATGGCGTTCGAGTACATGCACGATTCACCCGGCCGGCAGTTCTGCGAGCCGATGCTGCAACCCGTCACCAGACCGCCGCCGCCGCCGCCCGTCGTACCGCCTCCGGTGCCGGTTCCGCCGCCCGTGGTACCGCCGCCGGTGCCCGTGCCGCCACCAGTCATACCGCCGCCCGTGCCGCCGCCCATCGAGCCGCCGCCGTTGCCGCCGCCCACGCTCGCGGGGGATTCGCAGACGAACGAGGTGGGGTTGCACGCCTGCGCCATCGACGAGCAATTCGCGCAGGTGACGCCCTGACGGCCGCACGCCACGTTCGAGTTGCTCGCCGACTGAGGCACGCACTTG
>JAYTAT010000536.1:0-22757 GCA_043737315.1 Archangium sp. | reverse complement strand
TCTTTTGCCCATCGAGCAGCTCCATCGCGTGCTGCGCGAAGTAGCCCATCTTGGTGCTGCCACCGATGACCACCACGCCGGTATCGGGGCGCGTCTCGCCAGCGATCATCTTGAGCAGGGTCGACTTGCCGGCGCCGTTGACGCCCATCACCGCCCAGCGCTCCTTGCGGCGAAGGAGAAAGTCGAAGTTCTTGTAGACGACCAGATCGCCGTAGGCCTTGTTCGCCCCGGCGATCTTCGCCACGTCTTCACCGGAGCGGGGCGCGACCTTGAACTCGAACGACACCTTCTCGTTGCGGCGGGGCGGCTCGACGCGGTCGATCTTCTCGAGCTTCTTCACGCGCGACTGCACCTGGGCGGCGTGCGAGGCGCGGGCCTTGAAACGCTCGATGAAGGCGATCTCTTTCTTGAGCATGGCCTGCTGCCGCTCGAAGGTCGCCTGCTGCTGCTGGTCGGCGATCCCGCGCTGCTGCACGTAGTACTCGTAGTTGCCCGAGTAGGTGGTCAGCTCTCCGCCGTCGATCTCCAGAATCTGACCGCACACGCGATTCAAGAACTCGCGGTCGTGACAGGTCATCAGGAGCGCGCCTTCGTAGCCCTTGAGGAACGTCTCGAGCCAGATCATCGACTCGAGGTCGAGGTGGTTGGTGGGCTCGTCGAGCAGCATCGCGTCGGGCTTCATCAGCAGAATGCGCGCGAGCGCCACGCGCATCTTCCAACCACCCGAGAGCGCACCGACGTCGCCATCGACCATCGACTCGCGAAACCCCAGGCCCGCGAGGATTTCGCGGCAACGGCCTTCGAGCGCGTAGCCGCCGAGCTCATCGAAGCGCGCCTGCACTTCGCCGAAGCGTTCGATGTTCTTCTCCATGTTGTCGGCCTGATCGGGGTCTGCCAGCGCGTGCTCGAGCTGCTTGAGCTCCGTGCCGATCTTCGCGACCGGGCCGGCGCCGTCCATCGTCTCTTCGAGCACGGTGCGGCCTGCCATGTCGCCGACGTCCTGGCGGAAGTAGCCGATGGTCATGCCCCGATCGACCGAGACCTGGCCTTCGTCGGGCGTCTCTTCCTTCATCACGCAGCGAAACAGGGTGGTCTTTCCCGACCCGTTAGGACCGACGAGGCCGACCTTTTCACCCTTGTGGAGCGCCGCAGAGGCGTCGATGAAGAGGATCTGCTGACCGTGCTGCAAGGAGATGTTGTCGAGGCGAATCACGGCGCGCGCAATGACACACCACGCGCCGTCTGTCTCGCCCCTACGGCCGGGCCAGGGCGGCCGCCGCGTCGTGGGTCAGGGGGTTTGATGGGGGCAGGTCGGCCACTGCCTCCTCGAGCAGGGAGCGCCGCCGGGTGTCCTTGCTGCCCTTGAGCGCGCTGGCGAGCCAATAAGCGATGACCGCCCGCTCTGGGCCCCGCTCGCGGCGCAGGGCGAGCGCCTGCTCGAGCGCCACCTTCGCGCCCGCCACGTCGCCCGCAAGCAGCTTCGCTTCACCTAAGCCCGTGAGGTTCAAAGCGAGGTCCAGGTGCTGCTCGCCTTGCCGGGCTCTCCGAATGCCCAGGGCGCGCTCGTCGAGGGCGATCGACTCGGCCCAGCGTTGGGTGCCGCGGCGGGCGCTGGCGAGGTTGGTCAACGTGACGGCCACGGTCAGTGAGTCGGCGCCGGTGCGCTGCTCTTTGACCTCGAGTGCCCGTTGCAGCGCTGCTTCGGCGGCGGGCAGATCTTCGAGATCGAGCAGCAGGGAGCCCAGGTTGGTCAAGGTGACGGCGACCGGCAGGCTGTCTTGACCGAAGGCGGCTTCCTTGATGCGCAGAGAACGCTCGAGTGCGCGCCGTGCCCCGGTGGGCGAACCCTGCGCCTTGAGCACGTTGCCCAGGTTGTTGAGCGTGTCGGCGACCTGCGGGTGTGAGGCATCGAGCGCGAGTTCTTCGATGGCGAGCGCTTGCTCATACTGCGCCCGCGCGTCGTCGAGCCGGCCCAACAACCTGAAGGCAGTACCCAAATTGGAGTGCGAACGCGCGACGAGGGGATGCCGATCACCCAGCAGCTCGCGGCGCAAGGTGAGCGCCCGCTGATGCGCCTCGACTGCCGCTGCGTACTGGCCGCGGTAGTACGCGAGCACGCCCAGGTTGTTCGCGAACGAAGCCTCGAGCTCGGGCGGCTTGCCGACGCGGTCGATCGCAGCCCGCGCGAAGCGCACCCAGCGATCTGCGTCTTGCGAAGACGCACCCATCGCGGCAAACCCGATGCGCTCCACCCAGCCTCGCGCTTGCAGCTCGTCGTCTTGCGCCGTCTCTGCCGCGAGAATGGACTCTTCGACCAGCATGTCCGCCGCCTTCGCGTCACCGCTGCGCATCTTGCCGATGGCCATCCACAGGCGTGCTTCGGCATAGGTCGAGGTGTCGCCCGAGGCGCTTGCCCTGGTGGCAAGCTCAGAGGCGAGCGCGAGCGCGTCGGCGTACTTGCCCGCGTCGATGCGCGCCTTCACCGCAGAGAGCTGGGCACGATTCGTTTCACCCTCTGGCGTGCGGCGGGCCACCACGTGGACCTGCCTGCAAGAGGCGAGGGGCGCGAGTGCACCCGCCGTCGTCACCGCGCGCTCCACCACGTCGGCATCGGCATGAGCGAAGAGCTGGGTGGTCGCTTCGAGATCCGAGAGGCGGCGGCTCAGACACACGATCTCCTGACCGAGCTGCTCGTCGTTGCGCTCGAGGCTGCCTTCACACGCAGCGCGGCGCATGGTGAGCCACTGCGCGCTGTAGTCGTCGAGACGCGTCTCCACGTCGCGCCAGGCGGCCGCGGCCCAGGGCTTCTGCGTGGCCTCGAAGGACTGACGGACCGCGCGTTTCATCGAAGGATCCCAGACCGCGCTCAGCCGGGTGTCGACGTCGGCGCAGCGGGTACGGGCGCGATACCAGGTAAGGCCAGTCAGTCCCGCGGTGAGCACCGCCAGCGTGGCGATGGACCAAAGCGCCAGGCTCTGTTCGCGGGTCGAGCGCCGCCGACCCAGCTGCACCAACAACGCGCGCATCGTCTGGAAACGTTCCTGCGGCTCGGCGCGCAAACCCTTGAGCAGCAGTTGGTGGATGCGCCTGGGAACCTTCGTGTCTTTGGGCGGGGGACGAACGCGGTTCTGTTCGATCTCCACCGCGAGCGCGCCGGGCGTGGCACCTTCGAACGGCCTGTAGCCATAGAACGCCTCGTACAGCGCGACGCAGAACCCGAACTCGTCTGAGCGAAAATCTGTGGGCCGCCCATGCAACGCCTCGAGCGACATGTACGCGGGCGTGCCCAGCATCGCGCCGGGGTTGGTGATCGATCGCCGCTTCGGCTCGCCCGGCTCCGTCTTCCGCGCCGCCTGACCATGGGCCAGCCCAAAGTCCATCACGCGCACGCGGCCCTCTGAGCCCACCGCCACGTTGTCCGGCTTGAAGTCGCGGTGCGTGATGCCCTGTGCATGCGCTGCGGCGAGGCCTTCCCCGGCGGCGATGAAGGTCTCGAGCGTCGATTGCCAGCTGGGGGGCGGCTGCTGCTCGAGCCACTGCTTGAGGGTGCGCCCTTCGGCGAACTCCATGGCGAGGAAGACGCGATCGCCGGCGAGCCCGACGTCGTGCACCGTCACCACGTTCGGGTGCGAGAGCTTCGCGAGTGACTGCGCTTCGTGAAGCAGGCGGTGCTTCAACTCTTCGCCCAGCTCGGAGCCTTCGAAGTCGGGCCGCAGCACCTTGACCGCGACCTTGCGGTCGAGCACCGGATCCCACGCGGAGAAGACCTCGCCCATGCCACCCGAGCCGAGGCGATCGAGGATCACGTAGCGGTCGAGCGCTTCACCGCGCTGGATGCTGCTGGTGAGGCTGACGGCTTCGCGTTCGCCCGAGACGTGCGTGTCTTCGAGGCCGGGAACTTCCGGTGCCTGACGGAAGGCAGGCGTCACCGGCGTCTCGCGCGTGTGCTTGCGCTGACGAGCGGCGGGGGAATCGAAGTTGGTCTGAGTGAGCGCCGAGTTCTGCAGCGCCATCGGCAGGAAGCGCGCCTGACAGTTCGCGCAGCCTCGAATGTGAGCGGACAGCTCAGCGCGGGCCGACAGGTCGCCAGTTCCCCGGGCGAACGCCTCGAGTGCGGCCTCAGATGGACAGGGACTCACCACGCGGCGTCACTCTACCTGCGGGTGCGGCGCGGGCTGGTATTTTGGTCTCGAGTGACGGGGAAGTGACTGGAGCCTCCGTGCCCCATCGCTCGTGATGCCCGTTGCACTGCGGCCTCATCGGAATGCGGGGTGTTTCGGATGGCCCGGCTCGTGCTCTGGCCACGAGACGCAGCTTTCAACTACAGTCAGGTGGTCTCAACATGGTGACGGAGCTCGTGACGCGAGAGGAGTTCGACGTCTTGAAAGCAGAACACGAAAGGGTTGCCATTCGGTCCGAGGTGCTCTCGGAAGTGGTGACGGAACTCACCCGACAGCTCGCCGATCTGCGCGAAGAAATGAACGCGCGCTTTGACGCAGTGGATTCCCGCTTCGACGCAGTGGATTCCCGCTTTGCCGGTGTGGACGACCGTTTTTCCCGCCTCGAGAAACTTGTCATGGACGGCAATGCCGCCCTCATGTCGGCCATTTTGAAGCTCGGCAAGCCGTGACCCATCGGGTGTACCTTCCCCGCTGTGACTGACATCCGAACGCTTCGCCTCGCCTCACTGCAACTCACCACCGAGCGCCTCGACGCCTTCGTCCTCTACCAGCGCACGCTGCTGGCCGAGCTGAAGAGCGCCCCCGCCTCCGACTGGAGTGGCCGCTACGCGTTCGCGCACGCCCATGCACTGGCCGCTTCGAAGCTCGACCTGGTGGAGCTCGGAAAGCTCAAGTCGATGGTGGGCGACTTCTGTGGCCGCCGCTCTGCCGCGCAGCAGGTCAGAGATCGCCTGAGCACCATCAACGACTCGCCCAAAGACAGCGCCATCGCCGCCCGCGCCGAGAAGAACCTGCCGAAGCTCGACGACCTCTCGCAGTTCAGCGACCGGTTCGGCGCCGAGGCGTTGACCCTGCTGCAGGCCCGTGAAGCCGAGCTGCTCGAGCTGCACAAGGCGCTGGCGAAGCAGGAAGGCACGGGTCATCTCCACGCAGGGAGTTGACTTCCCCCCCGGGGTGACAACAGAAGGCCGCATGAAGAAGTACTTCATTCACACCTTCGGCTGTCAGATGAACGTCAACGACACCAACCGCATGGGCGAGGCCCTGGCGTCGATGTCGTACGCGCCGACTCCGGTGGCTGAGAACGCAGATCTGATCATCCTCAACACCTGCTCCATCCGCGAGAAGGCAGAGGACAAGATGCTCTCGTGGCTGGGCCGCTACCGCCAGGTGAAGCTGCAGCGCGGCGCCCTCATCGGCGTGGGCGGCTGCGTGGCGCAGCAGGAAAAGAAGAAGATCCTCGAGAAGGTGCCGTACGTCGACTTCGTGTTCGGGCCCGACGCCATCGGCAAGCTGCCTGAGATCATCGCGCGCATCGAGTCAGAGAATGTTCGCGTGGTGGAGACCGCCTGGGTCGACTCCGAGAGCTACGTCTTTCCGCAGGCAGACCCCAAGAGCTCGCTGGGCAAGACCACCGAGTTCGTCACCGTGATGAAGGGCTGCGACAACGTCTGCAGCTTCTGCGTCGTGCCTCACACCCGCGGCCGCGAAGTGAGCCGGCCTTTCACAGAGGTGCTGCAAGAGGTCGCGCGCCTGACCACCGTCGGGGTTCGTGAAGTGACGCTGGTGGGTCAGAACGTGAACAGCTACCTGGGCGGCATCTCGTTTGCTCAGCTGCTGCTGCGCACCGCGCAGGTGCCGGGCATCGAGCGCGTGCGTTTCACCACCAGCCACCCGCACGATCTGTCGGATGAGCTCATCGAAGCCTTCCGCATCGAGCCGAAGATCATGTCGCACTTCCACCTGCCGGTGCAGAGCGGCAGCAACGAGGTGCTGGTGCGCATGAAGCGCGACTACACCATCACGAACTACCTCGAGCGCCTCGCCAAGCTGCGCGCCGCGCGCCCGGGCATCGCGGTCACCACCGACATCATCGTGGGGTTCCCCGGTGAGACCGATGAAGACTTCGAGAAGACCTACGCGTTGTGTGTCGAGGCGCAGTTCGACGGCCAGTACGCCTTCGTCTACTCGCCGCGCCCCAAGACCGTCGCCGGCATCAAAGAAGCAGAGTGGGGGCCGGTGGCGCACGACGTGAAGGTGAAGCGGCTGGAGCGTCTGAACGCGCTTCAAAAACAGATCAGCGTGGCGACCATGTCCGTACACGTCGGCAACACCGTCGAGGTGCTGGTGGAAGGGTCCTCGCGCACCAACGCGCTCAAGCGCATGGGCCGCACCTCGCACAACCGGGTGGTGAACTTCGATGGTGATGCCCCGGTGGGCGCGCTGGTCGAGGTGAAGGTCGACTCGTCGAGCCAGAGTTCGTTGATGGGCGTGCAGGCCCGGGTGATCTCGCTGCCGCAGGTCATCATTCCCGACGTGGTCGTGCCCGCAGAGTCTTGCGTCGTCGCCTGAGCGTATTTTTTTCACTCAGGGGCAGGTCACGGGGTCTCCCCGGCTCCACCGCTGTCCCCCCACCTGGAGAAGCCCATGAAGAAGGTCCTCGGTACCCTCAGCGCCGTCACGCTGGCCGTCGTCGCTGGTCTCTCGTTGTCCGCCGAGGCCGGTGGCTCGTTCAGCAAGTCGAGCTGCACGTTCAACGGCAAGAAGCTCTACGGCAACATCCAGGAAGTGACTTCGTTCCCCGACGTGAAGGTGCAGATCGTCACGTCCTTCCCTGACGTGAAGGTGAAGAACGTCAGCTCGTTCCCGGACAAGTGCGGCATGTGGAAGATGGTCACCAGCTTCCCGGACACCAAGGTGCAGTTCGTCACCTCGTTTCCCGACGTGAAGATTCAGTACGTCGATTCTTTCCCCGGCGCGAACTGACTCATGCTGGCGCTCGCCCTCGTCACGCTGCTCACCGCTGCCGACAGTCCGGTGGTGTCGGTGATGTACTTCGACAACGACTCGAAGGATCCCGAGCTGGAATTCATGCGCAAGGGGTTGACCGATCTGCTCATCACGGATCTGGTCGCGTGGGAGGGCGTGCGCGTGGTCGAGCGCACCCGCCTGGAAGACGTGCTCAAGGAGCTCGACTTTCAGCAGACGAAGTATGTCGACAAGGCCACCGCCGCAAAGCTGGGCAAGGTGCTCAACTCGACCTACCTCATCTACGGCTCGATGATGATGCTCACCGGCGGCAAGTTGATCGTCACCGCGCGGCTGGTGCAGGCCTCGAACGGTGAGGTGCTGCTGACCGTCAAGGAGCAGGACGAACGCGACAAGATCTTCGAGCTGGAGCAGCGGCTGGTGAACCAGCTGGTGGCGAAGATCGACGCGAAGCTCTCGGCCAACGATCAGGCGCGCCGCAGGGCGAAGGTGCCCAACCTGTCGACGCTGGTTGCCTACGGCAAGGCGCTCGATCTCTCCGACCAGGGGAAGATCGACGAAGCGCAGGCGGCCATGCGCGCGGTCGTCTCGAAGTCACCCACCTTTTTGCTCGGCCGCGAGCGACAGACCGAGCTGCTCAAGACCTTCGAGGAGTACCAGAAGAAGAAGAAAGATCTGATCGCCGGGCGGATCCTCGAGCTGGGGAAGATGGTGGAAGAAGCGATGAAGGATGAGTCGAAGTTCGACTCCCTCACCAAGGAGCAGAAGGGGCGCTACCTCGGCATGCGCATGCTCAGGGGCCGCTTTCTGGCGCGGGTGATGAAGCAGCACCTCACCAACCGCGACGAGAAGTTCCGCCTCGCGCGCAAGGGCAGTGAAGGTCAGGCGCTGCTGGCCATGCGCAGTTGGGCCGAAAACCAGCGCCGCTTCGTCGATGAGTACGCCCGCGCGGCCAATCAGCACGCCCTCGTCAGCGGCGGGGTGAGTTCCCCCGCCTCATTGGAGTACGAGCCGACCGCAGCTGAGATGCAGCTCATTCAGGACTCCAGGATTGGAACCCCCCGAATCAAAGACTTCGAGCTGCTGACCCTCGCGCGGTTCGTGCTTCAGGGTCGCGTGGATGACGGAGAAGACTTCACTGCGGCGCCAACGCTCGGGTCGGTCGACCCGAAGGAAAGGAAGGCCATCACCGACGCCATCGATCTCGACATCAAGACGGGGATCGGTCGTTCAATCGCGGGTGACAGCCGGGCCGAGAATCAGGTTCGCTGGCTGCTCGAGTTCAAGGCCGAGCGGTCGATCTCTGAGGGCGACGTCGACGCGGCCATCGGCAGCTACCAACAGCTCCTCGACACCTACCCCACCAGTTCGAGGAGCGCGTGGGTCGAAGAGCAAATCAGGAGACTGCTCAAAGGCGGTGGCAACCAGCTCAGCGACCTGGAGAGCTTCCAGGCAGCGATCAAGACCTGCGACGACATGGAGATCCGCAAGTCGCACTCCATCATGCGCAAGCGCATGCTCAAAAGCGGGCTCAAGGCGATCGACGAGTATGCAGCCGACCTCGAGAAAGCCTGCCTTCCCGCCACCAAGAGCACGCAGACCGCTTTCGCCCAGATTTACGCGCGCCTCGCGCACGACGCCGCGACGCACGACGACTGCGAGAGGTACCTCGTCTATTACAGGAAGTACCTGGAGCTGAGCGGGTCGGTCTACGACATGCTCGCCTTCGCCAGGAACTGCCCGTGGTGCGACATCAGCCCGCTCAAGAATGACGTCACGTACCTTCACGCGAGGCTCGATGAAGACCGTGATTTTTCTCGCATGACCCGGCGCGTCGTCTCGATTCTTTCCCGTGACAAGGCCGTGCTCTCTCTGAGCGCGAGCACACAGGGTCCTCAAGTTCAGGGGGAGCAGGAAGAGTCATTCGATTTGCGTCTCGAGCGTCAGAAAGACGGGAAATATGTCTGCACTCAGGCCCGGTGGCGCCGGAGCAACGGGAAGTACATCGAGGGCACCTGCCAGGTCTCACTCGCCAAGATGAGTGCCAACGAAAAGGGCCCAGGCTTCGATGAGGGCACCTTCGACGCGTTCTTTCCAAAGTCCTATGAGGTGGTTCCCGGCGTGATGCGCGACATCAGGCTCAGCCGGGGCGAGTTCCGCGTTCGCCGCGAGTAGTGCCCGCTTCTCCCCAGCCCGGCGGGGTGAGGTTTCTAACGTTTTCTCGACGACACCAGCCGCAGCACGATCACGGAGCCGAACACGAGCACAGAGAAGAACGCGGTGTAGAGCACGAAGAGAATCCACCCACCTGTCGTCCACGGCAGGCCCAGTCGCAGATCCATTTCGTTGAACTGCGCGCCCGAGAAGAACCCCGAGGCGATGGTGATGGGGAGGAAGACGAACAACATCACGCCCACCATCGCCTCGAAACGCTGCTTCCGGTACTCGTCGATCTCGGCGGTCTGATCGCGCAGGGCCGACACGGTGTCTTGCATGCCGTGGAGCTCGCGCCACGCGTCGTAGCGCCAGTTGAGCTCGGGGCTGTCCGACACGCGCGCGTGCCAGAGCGAGTTGGTGAAGAGCATCACGTCGGCGCGCAGGTGCCGGGTCGGCGCCATCTTCTGCCAGCGCTCGGTGCGAGAGGCGCGCTCGACCGCACCCATGCGGCGGGTCAGCTCGAAAGCCACGTACCGTTGCCCCGTCGCGAGCAGAAAGAGCGCGAAGTCTTGGTCGAGCGGAGGCGGCTCGGCGCTGTCATCGAGCCGCAGCTCGAGGCGCGCACCACCCTTGGGCGTGAACCAGTGCTCCACATCGCGCATGGCCTGCACGCGCCGCGCGGCGTCTTCGGCTTCCGAGGGCAGGTTTTCCAGCGTGGGGGGCTCGGCGCTGGCCAGCGCGTGAAAGAGCCCCTGCACCGAACGAGAGCCGTCGAGCATGGTCGAGCGTGCCCGGTTGAGCCGGTAGGCGCCGAAGACCAGCCAGCGGGCGTTCTCCACCGGCTCGAAGTGGCTCTTCAGCGCGGCGATCGCGGGGATCTCGCTGAGCGATCCACCCGATGCGAGCGCGGCCTGGCGCGTGGCGAGCTCGAGCAAGGTGGTGGCTTTGGTGTCGACGAACTCCACCCAGATGAGCGCGAGCTGGTTTGGGTAGAGCGAGAGGTGCAGGGTGCGGCTGCCTTCTTTGCGCTCGAAGTGCGTGACGTCGCCGCCCGCAAACGAGCTGGTCACTGAGGGGAGAAACGCGTGCGCCACGTCGGGCGTGACCATCACCTCCCAGCCTTCAGCGATCAACGCCTCCCGTTTGACCCGCTGCTTGCTGCGATACGCCCGGCAGAAGATCGTGCGCGACGAGGTGACGTGCACGTTCTTGCCCACGTGAAAACGCTGCCAGAGCGCTTCCCAGATCTGCTCACGTGACAGCCGCGAACCCGCGAAGGGTGGGGCGACGATGGTGCAACGCCGCTTCGTCCACGCGTAGCCATCGGAATACCAGGGGTCGGCGAGGCCCCCGAGCTCTTCGGGCTGGTACGTGAAGCGCGGTTTGCCTTTGACGCGCGGTGTGCCGTCGATGGCCCAATCGCCTTCGGCCCGATCGAGCTGGAGCGCCAGATCGTCGAGCGTGCCCGGGCTCTCAGGAGCGATGGTGATGGTGTGACGGCCCCAGGCGTTGCCCTCGTTGGGCGCGTGCACCGCCATCAGCTCGAAGCCGCGGCCGTACGAAGACGACTGCGCGTCGGGCCGCGCCAGCAATTTCAGCACGGTGACGTCTTGCGGCGAGGAAAGAAACAACGCGTCGATGCGCCGGTACGCACCGGGCTGGTTGTCGACGGGCAGATCGACCTGCACCTTCCACCCGCGGGAAAGCTCGGCCAGATAGAGATCAGCGTCGGCCTTGAGGCGCCGGCTCACCCGGTTGGGCACCAGCTGCAGGGGCAACGTCTGCAAGCCATCGAGCTCGAGCTTGAGATCGAGGGCGCCGATGATCAGGGCCACCAGCTCACGCGACGGGCTCCCATCGGCGGTGCGGAAGAGCTGCATCGACGCGTAGTAGACCGAGGCCAGCGCGCCCGCGTAGTGACCCGCGGTCTCCGTGCGGCCCTGTTCCCACTCGCTGACGTACTCGACCAGCGCGTCGAAGTTGGAAGGCCAGCGTTTGTGCAGCACGCGGTAGGTCGCGAACACCGCGGCGGTGAGGCAGTCGAAGGTCGCGTCGTGCTGGCGGAAGGTCAGCGGCGTCGAGAGCTGATCGAGCACGGCCCCGCTCAGCAGCACCGCCTCGGTGGTCGAGCGCAGGTTCTTGGTGCGCCACTGCGGCAGCTTCCACGAGAGCATGCGGGGGTGGGGTGCCAGCTCGGCGTCGCGGCTGCCCACGCCCAGGAAGAGCTCGTTTGCGGCGGGCTCCTGGCCAAGCTGGGTGCGCTCGCGGCTCCAGCGGCCCCAGCGGATCTGGTGGGGGTCGAGCAGGGCGTCGAGGGTCGCGCTGAGTTCGGCATCCATGCGGGGTGGCCAGCATACCTGCTAGAAACCGGGCGCCATGCTCAGACTCACCGCGCTGCTTCTTCTGGCGGTCCCCGCTTTTGCCGCCACGCCTGATGCCGGGGCTCGGCCGCGCGTCGCGGTGCTTTATTTCGATGTCTCGACAACTGACGCCGACCTGGCGGCCTTCAGCAAGGGCCTCGCGGCGCTGCTGATCACCGACTTCACGGCCAACCCGGGCCTCCTCGTGCTCGAGCGCGAAAAGCTGGAGGACGCCCTCAAGGAACTCGAGTTCGGCCAGACGAAGTTCGCCAACAAGGCCACCTTCGCGAAGTTGGGGAAGGTGCTTGGCGTGGAGTACCTGGTGATTGGCCACCTGATGTGTGTGGCCAAGACCCAATGTCTCATCGCGTCGCGGGTGGTGAGTTTCCCCGCGCTCGAAGAGGTCGCCAGCTCAAAAGTAAAGCTCGACCCCAACGACGTCTACGCGGCTGAAGAGCAGATGGTGAAGGAGCTGAGCCAGAAGCTGGTCGCACTGGGTTCGATCGCCTCTTATGCACCGCCCGAGAAGCGCAACTTCAAGCTGACGATGGCGACCGGGGTGAAGTACGCCCGCGCCCTCGACGCGAAAGACAAGAAGAACCCCGCTGAAGCGAAGAAGTTGCTGGCCGAAGTGGTCAAGGATCAGCCCGACTTCAAGCTCGCGCAGCTCGACCTGCTCTCGCTGAGGGACTGAGCGATGGTCGTCGACATCGAACCGCTGCTGCAGAGAATGTCCGACCTCGCGCCGCATTTCGGCCGAGCTCAGGAAGACCTGCAGACCATGGTCGCCCGGGGCAGGGCGCAAGATTACAAAGGCGTGATGCAGAACGCCCGGCTCGTGCTCGAGGCGATCCTGCGCTCGTTGGTGACTGAAGAGCTCAAGCAGACCCCCGGCAAGGCGATGCTCGATGAGCTCGTCACCAAATTCCGCCAGCAGGCCAACGCCGGCATCATTCCCACCAACGTGCTCGCGCACATGAGCACCGTGCAGGCGTGGGGAAATCTGTCGGCGCACGATCACGCGGGCAGCCTGGGTGACTCGGGCGTAAAGGTCGGTCTCGAGGAGGTGGTGGCCAGCCTCAACTCGATGGTCACCATCCTCGCCTGGTATTCCGAGAAAAAGGGCTTCACTGCCGCTCCAGCGCGAGCACCTTCGAAGCTGCCGATGATCCTGGGCGGCGTCGTGCTGCTGGTGGTGGTTGCAGGAGCAGCGCTCTTCCTCAGCCGCGGGTCACTGACCGAAGTGAAGATCCCTCTTCAAGACCCCTTCGCCACGCTCGATACCGTGTATTCCACCTGGAAGGAGCCGGTGCCTCCACCCGCCTGCCGCCGCGCGGAAGACGCCGCTCCCTTGGCCAGGGTGGCCAACGACGTGCAGGCGCTGGGGCTGCTGGAGAATCCTTCACCCGAAGCCTCGTACCTGCTCGCCCGCGCCACCAATGCGTCCCTCAAGCAGACCTCGCCCGCGTTGGCCGTCGCGCTGGCCTGCCCTCAGTTTGCCGCCGCACAACACCTGGCGGGCCTGGTGGCCGTGCGTGAAGGCCAGCTCACCGAGGCGCAGAAGTTCTACGAAGAAGCCCGCCGCATCGCCCCCAACTGGCTCGACAACCGGCAGGATCTCGCCGCGCTGCTGGTCACCACCAACCAGCACGAAGAGGCCTGGAAAGAAGTCGAAGGCCTCATCACCGCCGCGCCCGACGACGCGGTGGCCTTTCTGCTCCGCGGTCTGCTCAAAGACGCCAGGCTCGACAAGGCGGGCGCCGCTCGAGATCTCTGCAAGGCGGTCAAGCTGGGATCACGCAAGGCCAGGGCGATGGTCGAGACCGCCGGTGTGACCTGCCCGTGAGCTGGCCGGAAATGCGCCGCGCCTCTTTTGCCGTGGTACCTTTCCGCCCATGACGGCAGCGGAAGGGCTCCGGGCCTGCGGATTGCTCTCAGGTTTCACGGATACGGGCATTCAGATCCTCGCGGGTGTCTGCAGCCCCAAGAGCTACCCCGCGGGCGCGCTCATCTTCGCGGAGACCATGGTCTCCGACTCGATGTTGATCGTCGGTGAGGGCAAAGTGGCGCTCTCGACCCGGGGTGAACGCGGCGATCTTTCTCTCGGGGAACTCGGGCCCGGCGATTGGCTGGGTGAGCTCTCGTTGATCACCCCAGGTCAGCGGCTGTGCACCGCGACGGCTTCTTTGGCCGTCACCGCCTACGAGATCCGCCAGGCTGACTTTCAAAAGCTGGTGGCCACCAAGCCCCAGGCCTGCATGAAGTTGCTCATGGCCATCTGCACCCAGTTCGGCCTCAAGGTCGCCGCGAACAAGGACGCGCTGCGTTCCCTCGTGGCGCGCACCTGAAGCCACCTGCCTGTCTCACCGGAAAGCCCCTTGATGCAGGTGCGTCCGTGGGCTACCTCGGTCAAATGACCCGTCTCTTCGCGCTTCTCGTCATCATCGCCTCGCCCGCCTTTGCCGGCTCGAAGGGCGACTGGTTCGCCAGCCTCTACACCGGTGAAGGTGTCGAGCTTCGCAACGATGAGCGCGTCTTCACCCTGTTCGCGGTGTTCAACGCGATGGGCTTCGATCAGGGCCCCGTCACCCGGAAAGACCCCATTCCCAAGGTGATTTACCACCCGGTTCGCCAGCTGGTTCGTGGGCGGGTGATCGGTGGCGACCCCGAAGTGCGCAAAGCGGCCGACGCTTTCTTCGACGCGCACCCCACGGGGCTTCGCCGGTACCTCTCGTACGTGGTGGGCAGCGATCAGCCGCCTTTTGCCGCGGGCGCGAAGGCCAAAGATCTCCAGGAACTCAAGGGCCTCGAGCTGCTCCTCGCCAAGGCGTGGGCCGGCTGGAAGCTCGAGGACCTGATGGGCACCGTGCAGGGCGACTACCGCAAGGTGCTCAAGTCGTACCTCACCGGCACCGATTTCCCCCTGGGGCGCGCCCGGGCCCTGCTCAAGGTGCCTGAGGCCACCGAGGCGTTGATCGTGGTCAACCTGCTCGACTCGCAAGATCAGGTTCGTGCCGTGCTCGGTGAAGCAGGCGAGGCCATCATCATCGTGGGCCCCAGCGACAAGCCGAACGTCGAGGGCGTCATTCGCGAGTTTTCCCGCCTCTGGGTCGAGCCCGCGGTCGCGCGCCAGGTCGGCAAGTGGGCGGGTGGGGTGGTCGTGCTCCGAGAGGCCCAGCTTGCGGGCGCCACCGAGCAGTCACTGCAGGACTACGCCACAGCTACCATCACTTCGGCCATCGCCTTGCGCGCCATCGAAGCGAACGACGCGGCCTTCGACGCTGCGGCGGGCCGCGGGTACTACGGAATCAAGGACATCTCGAAGTTGTTCGACGAGGGCAAACCCCTCGACACCCTCGTCCTGGATGCCATGCAGAAGATCGAGACCCGCCGCCCTGCGAAGAAGTGACGCGTGAAGGACTTTCTTGTCGCCCTTATCGGCAGTGCTGCCGGGCTGACCGCGTATGGCCTCATCTTCGTGGTGCTTTTGGCGGCCGGGTTCGGCCTCCCGCTCCCTGAAGACATTCCCCTGGTGATGGGCGGGGTGCTGGTGCACCGAGGCCAGGCCAACCTCTGGGTGATGATGCTGGTGGGTTACCTCGGCATCATCATCGGTGACTCGATCATGTTCGCCCTCGGGGGCCGCTTCGGCCGCAAGGTGGGCTCGAAGGGCAGCACGGCGCCCGGTTTCTTCGCGCGCATCGTCACGCCCGAGAAGCGCGCGCAGGTCGAAGGCATGTTCAAGAAGCACGGCGAGAAGATCGTCATGCTCGCGCGGTTTTTGCCCGGCGTACGTACGGTGACGTACTTCACGGCGGGTTCGGTGAGCATGCGCTATTCTCACTTCCTGCTCTACGACTCGATCGCGGCGCTCGCTTCGGCGCCCATCTTCGTGCTGCTGGGCTACTACTTCGGCTCAGACATCGAGTCGTTGCTCGCGCGCGTCGCCGCGGGTGAGCGCAAAGTGATCGCTGGGCTGATCGCGCTGGTGGTGGCGGGTATTCTCTTCAATCGCTGGCGGGCGCATCGCAAGGCGAAGAAAGAGAGCGCAGAGGCGCTCAACAAACAGCTCGTCGCGCAGGCCACCATTGAGCCCCCGGCGAACCGGGTCGAAGTGCCGCCCTCGAGGCAGCAGATCCCCTGAGGTTCAGCGCGCGTGTTCGAGATACGCGCGAATCGCCTCGTGCAGCGGTGAAGGCGTATCTTCCACCTCGAACCGCTCCGTCACCTTCGAGGCAAACACCACGCGCGGCCTCCACGCGATGGCGAGCGGCTGCATTACGGCAGCTCCTTCTTCTCGTACTTGTTGAGCAGATCGTCGACCGCTTCACGCAGGTACTCGCTCTGCGCGATGCGCGTGCGGCGCGAGAGCTCGCGGAGCGCGTCGACCTTCTCCTGCTCCACCAGCACGTGGGTGCTCACCACTTCGGTCTTCTCAGGCTGCACGTGGGTGGAGGTGTGGCTTTGAACACCACTGGTCTCCGTCGTACGTCCAAGCATCGTCGTGTCTTGCATGCGGGTTCTCCCTCGAGCGCTACAGGTCGGTACCAACCTGCAGCCCGAGAGAAGACCGTCGGTTCGCCAAGAGGTCAAAAAAACAGCCCTGGATGGTTCGCACCCAGGGCTGCATCGATGTGGCCAGGGTCGGACTCGAACCGACTACCTGCGGATTATGAGACCGCCGCTCTAACCAGCTGAGCTACCTGGCCGTGAAGGGGCGCGCCTTACATGGGGTCGCGCGGTGTCGCAAGAGGTGTGTTTGACCTGAGTGACGAGACACTCGTACTCTTCTGACCAACACCGTCTCCTGATCAGGGCACACCCGGGGAAACCCTGGGGTCGCAAAGCCGCGGGGCCTCACTTCATCGCCGTATGGATGAAACGGTCGGCCGTGGTCTCCGGGAGAAACGAGTGGTCGGCCGCAAGGCCACTCGTGCCCTGATCGGCAGACCCGATGTACCGGCGAGGTTGTCCGGTTGGGAGGCACGATGGGCACACTGGCAGCAACGGTCCTGGCGATGACGCTGTCGGTGACGCCGGCGAACGGCGGCCTCCTCTCCCCCCCGCAGATCACCATCAACAATCAGCCAGGTGAGCAGTTCGACCCCCACGTCGACGCCAACACCGCGGCGTACTCGAACGCGGTCGACCTGGGCGTGGCCGGCCTGCTTCAGCAGATTCGGTACTACGACTTTCCCACCAACCAGGATCTCGCGATCTCCAACGTGCTCGCGGGTGGCGGCTTGGCCAACGATCAGCTCAGCGACGTCGATCAGGGCCGCATCGTCTTCACCCGCATCTTCCCCGACCGCAGCGCCATCATGTTGTTCGACACCACCACCCAGGTGCTCACCGAGCTGGCGCCCGCGCCCAGCACCACCCGCATGGGCGTCGCGCTCGGTTCGCAGACCGTGGCCTTCGTCGACTACGCCAGCGGCCCCGGTGAGCTGATGGTGCTCGACCTCGCCACCTCGCAGGTCACCCGGCTCACCAACGACACGATCTCCGATACGAACCCCGCGGTCTCTCCCGACGGCAACGTGATCACCTGGGAGCGCTGCCCAAGCTCAGCGAACTGCGACGTCTACCGCGCGAATCGGTCGGGTGGCCTGTGGCTGATTGCGCCGCTCTCGTCGCAGGTCTTCAACGAGCTGAGCGCCGACACCAACGGCACGCTGGTGGTCTTCCAGCGCGAGAACATGGCGGGGCCCACGGGCACCAACATCGTGCTGGTGCCGGCCCTGGGTGGCCCGGAGACGGTGCTCGAGATTCCAGGTGAGCAGTACAACCCGTCGATCCGCGGCCAGCTGGTGGCTTTCGAGAGCCGCGTGGGCATCGGCAACCCCGACATCTTTCTCGTCGAGCTGACCAGCAACCGCATCTTCCAGATCACCAACACCCCCGACCTGAGCGAGTCGCTCAACGACGTGACGGTGCTCGCCAACGGCGAAGTGCGGCTGGTGTGGCAGTCGGTCGCGCAAACCGACCCCGGCAACGCCAACATCTACGCAGCGACGTTCACGCTGCCCGCTGCGCCTGTCGTGGATGCCGGCACGCCTGACGCGGGCACGGTCGATGCGGGCACGCCCCCTCCGGTCTGCCTGAACCGCAGCGTCACCATCGAGGCGACGCGCTTTCACAGCCCAACCCGCAGCGTCGATGGCCACGCGAACTTCACGCCTTCGATGTCGTTCGCCATCCCCGCGGCGATCCCCGTGGTGGCCGGCAACGCAGGAAACAAGAAGGCCGCCCTCACCATCAACCTCGGCAACCGCACGGTGGTGTGCGAGTACCGCAGCCGCTCAAACCAGTCGCACCCGCAGGGAGCCACGCAGCTCGCGCTCGCCAGCAGCTACGTGCTGCAACGCTGCCGGGTGCAGAACGGCCGCTGCGACGATGACGATGACGATGATGTCGGTCGAAACACGACGTACACGGCCGGCACGGTGGTGAGGGCGGTCTCTGCCCGGCTCCACATTCAAAATGGTGACACGCACCAGCCGCTGACCCGGGTGCGCCTGACACTCGGTGAGGTGTGCACCGCGACCTCGACCGTCTCTTCGCCTCTCGAAGCCGCCGACGACATCGAGGGTGCCCAGGCAACGGGTTGCTCCAGCTCGGGCGCCTCGTTGACGCCGTTCCTGGTCGCCTTTGCCTTCCTCGCGCTCATGCTGCGTCGGCCGGCTTCGATTCGCCTCGTGACACAGCGGGAGCAACGTAGACTGCCGCGCTGAAATGCGTGGCGGTGCCGCTGTCGTCAGCCTGCTGATCGCCGTCTCGGCCTGGGGTCAGACGCCGGCGGCTTCCCGCGTGACGTTGACCCTCTCGCCTCTCGCGCCCGTGAAGGGCCGAGATGTCGAAGCCAAGCTCGAGATCGCCATTGGCGGGGTCGATCAGCCCGCGCCGCCGGTCTTGCGCGCCAACGTGGGCACCTTCGAGGCCGTCGAGCGCGTGGGGCCCGGGCGTTTTCGTGCGCGCTACGTGCTGCCCACCACCCGCTTTCCCGAGGTGGCCATCATCGTGGCCTTCGCGCCCTGGCCTCACCCTCAATCGGTGGAAGGGGCGTTCGGCGTGTTGCGCGTGCCGATCTCCAGCGCCGTCGAGGTGCCGGGCCGGGCCGAAGCAGGTGCGGAAGTACGCCTCACGCTGGGCGACGAGACCTTTGGGCCGGTGACCGCGCAGCCGGGGGGCACCTTCAGGTTGCCCGTGGTCATCCCGCCGGGCATCGGCATGGCGAAGACCATCACGGTCGATCGCGTGGGCAACAAGCGCACCTCACCGCTCGATCTCATGTTGCCGCCGACCGACCAGCTGGCCTGTGTGGTGACGCCCACGAAGTTGCCGGCAGACGGCGTGTCGCGGGCGCGCGTGCTCTGTGCGTCGTCTGATCGATACGGAGCGGCCAGCCGCGGCGCGAAGATTCAATGGAAGGGGGGGCGGGGTACCTGGAGCGCGCCGCGCGATCTCTCTGAGGGCGTCCACGAGTGGACGTGGACGGCCCCACGCGAGCTGGGCACGGGCGTCGAGCGCATGACGGCGACGTGGAAGCAGGGGAAGGTCGACTCGAGTGAAGAAATCGTCGTCGGGCTCTCTCAGGGCCCGGTGCGCTCGTTGACGGTAGAGCCGGAAGACACGGTCGCTCACGCGGGCGGCGTCTGGCGGGCGTTGGCCACCACGAGGGATCAACTTGGCCGGCCGCTGGCAGGCGTTGCCGTTCAGGGGCCCGGCAGCGATCGTGCGGTGACGGACGAGCGGGGCGAAGCGCGCCTCACGTGGGCGCTCCCGCCCGAGGCGAGCCTGGGCATGCGTTCAGTGCAGGTGCGCGCGACCGGGCCACTGGGCAAAGAGCCGGCGCGGCTGCAGGCGTGGCCCCGTGACGGCGGCGTGACCGTAACGGTGACCGATCTCGCGGGGCTGCCCGTGCCTTCGCAGCGCCTGCGCGTGGGGCCACTCGAGCTGACCACCTCAGCCGATGGGACCGCGGATCTGGCCTCCATAGGTGAGCTGGTGCACGCGGAATGGCCGGGCTTGCGGCTGCAGCTGGGCGCAGATGGCGGCATCAGGCCCGGCGTGATCGCCGAGGTGCGCGTGGCCGTCGGTCCTCCGCTGCCGATGAACGTCAAGGTGCTGCAGCGCAGCGGCGCGGTGGAGTGGTGGGTCGAGACACCGCAAGGCGAAATGGTCGATGGGCGGCCGGTCGACATCAGCGACCCCCGGGGCGGCGTGCGCCGCGTGGTGAGCCGCGGCAAGACGCGCGAAGAGTTCTCAGCAGGGCTGATGTCGATCACCGACGTCGAGAGCCGCGTTTGCGCGGTGGTCGAGGCGAACCCATGACAGCCCTCGGGTTGGCCGCCTGGTTGCTCGCGCAAGCCCCGGTGGTGAGCCAGTTCGACGATGGCGTGGTGCTCGGCCGGGTCTGTGAAGATCTCGACGGCGACGAACGCTGCGCTGCAGATGAACCTGGCGTCGAGGCCGCGCGCGTCGTGATGGAAACCGGGCTCGAGACCGTCACCGATCGCGATGGTCGTTTTCACCTCGCCGCTGTCTTGGGCCGCACCGCCGAAGTCTACGGCGGGGGGCGGCTCGGTCCGGGGCGCCATCGCGTGAAGGTCGACCCCGGTTCGTTGCTCGGAAGCTGGGCAGGCGCCGACCGCGGCAAAACCATCGAGCTCTCTGCCGGCTCAGCGCTCTACGTCGACTTTGCGCTGCGCCGGGGTGAGTCGACGGCGCCTTCACTGGCTCGCGACACGGCGGCGCTGCGGAAAGAAGCGGCCGGCCTGGACTACGAGCTGGTGATCTCCGTGCCTGAGGCAGAGAAAGCCAGCATCGCGGGTGCGCCGGCGCCCCGAGGCAAGCAGTGGGTGAGGTTGGTTGAAGGCGCCAACACCATCCCGATTGCGCTGCAGCGGCCGGGGCAATTGCGGCTCTGGGTCTTCAAGGTTGACGTGGTGCGGCGCGAAGGCAGCACGCTCATCATTCCGCGCGGCATCGAGCCGTTCGGGAAGATCGCCTGGCCCGTGTCAGGTGTGCTTTCGGCCGAGCTGCCTCCGGGCACGACGCTCTCGAGCGAAGGTGAACCGCTTCAGCTCGACCCGTCGGGGCGGGGCGCGCGCACCCTTTCGGGCGACGAGGTGGTGCTCTCGTTTGGAACCGGCACGCTGACGTGGACGCAGTCGCTGCGGCGTCTGGGCGCTGCGGGCGTGTTCGTGGTGGGGCTGCTCGATGTCGAGGCGAACTTCGACGTGCGCACGGGTGCCTTCAACGTCTTCGGGCGCGGCGCTGCAGCGGCGCGGGCCTCATTCGGCGGCTTCAAGCTCGGCGTCGAACTCGATCTACGTGACGTCGACCTGCGGGGTGCAGACGGTGTTTCCGCGTTCCAGCCGCGCACCTTGCTCGATGCCCGGCGCGTCGACGTGTTCGAGCGCCAGCTCGACCCGATGCGCACGCCGCTCGCCTTCGCTGACGACAGCGCGACCATCGCCAGCAATCCCTCAGAGGGCCGCTTCCGCGTGGAACTGGCTCATGAGGCGTGGGGCCGTCTGGGCTATGGCAGCGCCCGTTGGTTTCAGGCGGCCGCCGATGCAGGCCGCGCGCATCGAGCCGTGCAGGGCGCTTTTCTCGAGGTGAAGACGCCGACTCAGAAGTCGGCTTTCGGACTGGAACTCAGAGGGCTCGCAGCCCCCGCGCAGGCCGACTTCGTCAGTGGGCTCACCCGGCGGCCGATGCACGATCGCTTCGAGAGCACGGGCGGCAGCTTGTTCTTTCTCTCCAAGAGCTCCGTCGTCGCGGGCAGCGAACTCATTCGCGTGGAGTGGCGAGACGCCGTCACTCAACTTCCCGTGCGTGAGCTGCTGTTGCAGCGGCTGCGCGATTACACGATCGATCTCTTCACCGGCCGCGTCTTGCTGACCCGTCCGCTGTCTTTTCTGGTCAGCGAGTCGTTGCTCCAGACCGACCCGCTCACGGCCGGCGTGGTGGCGGTGCTGGTCGTCGACTACGAGTATCTCGAGTCGGGGCTTTCCACCGATGGCGTGCTGGGCGGTGAGCTGCGGGCGCGGCTGGGCCCGGTGAAGGTGACCGGCAGCGCGTTCCGCGATGGCACCTACAACCTGCTGCGTGCCTCTGCCGAAGCGAAGCTGGGCCCGGTCTGGTTGTCGGCTGAAGGGGCGCGCAGCTTCGGGCCGGTGCAGGGCCTCGCGTATTCGCGCGATGGTGGCCTCACGCAGCAGCTCGCGACGCCTTCGGGCCTCGACACCTCGGGCTTTGCGCTCACCCTGCGCGCGCGCTCGAAGGGCCTCTTTGGCAAGGGCTCGTGGGACGCCGCGTGGCGCTGGCGGCAGGCGGGCTTCGAAGACACTGCGCAGCTGGGCGCTTTGAACCAGGTCTCGTTGCGCGGTGAACAACCGCTGGGGCCCATCGTGGTGGCCGCGTTGATCGACTTTCGCGACATGGCCGATCCACGTGATCCGTTCTCCGGTGCGCGCGTGCAGGGGCGAACGCTGGGGGGCGGCGTGGGGTACGAACGCACCGAGTTCGGCGTGCGGCTCGAGGCGCGCGAGTTCCAGCAGACCGTGTCAGGCGAGACCAGGGGCGGCTTCACGCTCGGTCTCGCCGCTCGCTACCGCTTGACCCCGTGGCTTCAGGTGCGGGCGGGCTACCGCCAGCAACTCATCTCGCTGGGCGGCATGGAACTCTCGTTCGCCAGCCTCGGCGTCGACGTGAAGCCCAGCGAGAAGCTCGAGCTCGGGCTGCGCGGTGGCTGGGGGCCGGCGCTGGGGCCTCAGGTGTGGGGCACCGTCTCGTACGCGGTGGGCAATGAGACCTGGTACGGCGTGCACGCGATCGACGCCGATGCTCCGGGCGCGGGTGAACGCAGGCTCGTGACGGGCGTGCGGCAGCAGGTCGACTCGAACACCGCGGTCTTCGTGGAAGACGTGTCGGCGACCGATGTCGATGGGCTGCGGCTGGCGCGCGCAGTCGGCCTCACACAGCGGGTCGACGACGCCTTCACGGTGACCGCGCGGTATGAGCACGGCGCGCGCGCATTCGAGGGGCTGGCTCCTGACGTTGCTCGTAACGCCGGCGGCTTGACGCTGTCGTACGAACGCGATGCCTTGCGCTTCTTTGCCCGCGGGGAAGTACGCGACGAGCAGGGCGCCAGCACGCTTCGGCAATTCGTGGCCTCGGGTGGCGGCGAGTGGCGGGCCCATCGCGATCTCTCGATCACCGTGCGCGCGTTGTGGACGCACTCGACGAAGAACGACGCGCTGGTCGGTCGCACGGTCGATGC
>JAYTAT010000535.1:0-3724 GCA_043737315.1 Archangium sp. | reverse complement strand
TGGCCTTTCAATCAGGTGATGCGCCACCGACGCTGCCGCTCCGCGGCGAGCTGCTCAACGTTGAGAGCCTCGAAGAGCGCGCCCGTTCTCTTGCGGGCAGTTTCACCCTCTCGAAGACTCCCAGAGTCCGCGCCGACCTGATTTTGCGCCTCGAGCAGAACCTGGGGGTGCTCCGCACCGCCTACCGACAGCTCGCTGAAGATGTGCGAAGCGCAGAGCCGGTCGACCCCGCGGTGGAATGGTTGCTCGACAACTTCCACCTGCTCGAAGCGCAAGGCCGCGCGCTTCGCCACGATCTTCCCAAGCGCTACTACACGAAGCTGCCCACCATCGCTTCGCGCGAACACGCCGGCCGGGTCCGCGTCTACGCCATGGCCCTCGAGCTCATCGGTCACGGTGACGGGCGCATCGACGTCGAGAGGCTGACCCGCTTCGTCCAAGCCTATCAAACGGTCGCGCCGCTCACCCTGGGGGAGCTGTGGGCCTGGCCCCTGATGCTCAAGCTGGCGCTGATGGAAAATCTGCGCATCCTCACCGAAGGCATCTTGCGGGCCCGGCGCGCCCGGCAAGAAGCCGACGAGGCCTTCCAACGAGTCGAAGCCGGCGACGACACCGGCTCACTGCCCGAAGAGCTGCACTGCGCCTTCGTGGCCCGAATGCGCGAGCGCATGAGGGAGTTCGACCCGCGCATGGCGCGACTGCACTCGCAGGTCGAGCGCGCCTTGATGGACGACGACTCCACCGCCGAAGATGCGCTGCGCACCGAGTCGCAGCGACAGGCGACAGACCAGGCCTCGATGGGCAACTCGGTGACCAGCCTGCACCTGTGCTCCATCATCGACTGGAGCGACTTCGTCGAACAGGCCAGCCTCGTGGAGCAGATCCTGCGCCGCGACCCGTCAGGCGACTACCCCCTCATGGACTTCGCCAGCCGCGACCGCTACCGGCACGCCGTCGAGCTGCTCGCCGAGCCCAGCGGCGAAGCCCAGGTCAGAGTGGCCCTCGGAGCGGTGGCGCGCGCGCGCACTGCGGCCAACCGCGAAGAATCCCCCGGCCGCGCCGCGCACGTCGGCTTCTATCTGATCGACAAGGGGATGCCTCAACTGCTGGAGGAGCTCTCGCTGCCGCTGCCCACCCCAAAGCGGCTTCGGCGCTTCGTCTTCCGCCACGCCACCGCGGTCTATCTGGGCAGCATCGCGCTGCTCACTGCGTTGCT
The DNA here is from genome assembly GCA_043737315.1 of Archangium sp. Taxonomy (GTDB): domain Bacteria; phylum Myxococcota; class Myxococcia; order Myxococcales; family Myxococcaceae; genus Archangium_A. The sequence continues at coordinate 2,508 of JAYTAT010000535.1, read as the reverse complement.
GGTCACGGGCGCCGTGTTCTACTCGGCCCGCCTCGGCTGGTCGGCGAAGGTCTCTGTCGTCGCGCTGCTGGTGCTGATCCCCGCAAGCGAGCTGGCCGTGCTGTGGGTTCAGCGCTTCCTGGCTGCGATGGTGCCCCCGCTTCGGCTGCCCCGGCTCGAGCTGCAGGGCGGCGTGCCTGAAAAGAGTCGCACCATGGTCGTCGTGCCGACCTTGCTCCATGACCTGGACTGCGTGCGACGGCTGCTCGAGCAGCTCGAAGTACAGGCGCTGGGAAACCTCGACCCCCACATTCACTTCGCCCTGCTCACCGACTTCCCCGACGCGCAAAGCGAGCACGTCGAAGGCGACGAGGCGCTGCTGGCCAGCGCGAAGGCCGGCATCGAGGCGCTCGACGCGCGTCATGGCCCGGGGCGGTTCTTCCTCTTCCACCGGGAACGTCAATGGAACGCCAGGGAAGGCGTCTTCATGAGCTGGGAGCGCAAGCGCGGAAAGATCGAGGACTTCAATCGGCTGCTGCGCGGCGCGACCGACACCCACTTCGCCGTGCAGGTGGGCGACCTCGAGCGCCTTTCTTCGGTGAAGTACGTGCTGACCCTCGACGCCGATTCTCGGCTGCCTCGTGACGCTGCGCGCGCGCTCGTCGGCGTCATCTCGCACCCACTCAACCGGCCGGTCATCGACCCCCGTGTGCGGAGGGTCACCGAAGGGTACGGCGTGCTGCAGCCGCGGGTGAGCGTCACCCTCTCGAGCTGCATGGGCTCGCTGTTCGCCCGCGTCTACGCAGGGCACACGGCGGTCGACCCCTACACCACCGCCACTTCAGACACCTACCAAGACCTTTTTGGTGAAGGCATCTTCACGGGCAAGGGCCTCTACGACGTCGACGCCTTCACCGCCGCCCTGGACAACCGCGTGCCGGACGACGCGCTGCTCTCGCACGATCTCTTCGAGGGCCTGCACGCGCGCGCGGGGCTGGTGTCCGACGTCGAGGTCGTCGATGACTACCCTTCCAACGTGCTCGCCCACGCCCGGCGGGCCCACCGCTGGGTGCGCGGCGACTGGCAGCTGCTGGGCTGGTTGTTCTTCAGGGTGAAGACCCGCGACGGCACCGCGCGCAACACCTTGCCGCTGATCAGCCGCTGGAAGATCTTCGACAACCTGCGCCGCAGCCTCGTCGCGCCCTCGTTGCTGGCGCTCTTCGCCGCCGCGTGGCTGGGGCTGCCCGGCAACGCCATGGTGTGGATCCTCGGGGCGCTCAGCGTGCTGCTCTTTCCCTTCTTCACCTCGCTGACCCAGCTGCTTTTTCAGGCACCCCACCACGGGCCCGGCAGGGTCTACGTGCGCGGCGAGATGCTGGAGCTGAGCACCGCCACCGCTCAGGCGGTCCTGGCCCTCGTCTTCCTGCCTTTCCACACCTGGCTGATGCTCGACGCGATCTGCCGAACGCTGGCGCGGCTGGTCTTCCGGCGGCGGCTGCTCGACTGGGAAACGGCCGCCGCTCAAGGGCTGCGCGCGCAACAGGCGCTGTCGGCCGGCGCGCGCTCGTTTTTCCTGGCGATGATCGCAAGCCCCGTGCTCGCGCTGGGGCTCACCCTGCTCATCGCCACGCTGAAGGCCTCGAACCTTCCCGCCGCGGCCCCTTTCCTCATCTGCTGGGTGCTCGCGCCGTGGTTTGGCTATCTGCTCAGCCGGCCCATGGCCCCTGCGAAGGCGCCCCTGGCCGAGCCCGAGCGCGCGTACCTTCTGGAGGTGGCGCGCAAGAGCTGGCGCTACTTCGAGACCTTCGCAGGCGCAGAAGATCACGGCCTGCCCCCGGACAATTTTCAGGAAGACACCGCGGTGGTGGCTCACCGCACCTCTCCGACCAACGTCGGCATGGGGCTGCTTTCGATTCTGGCCGCCAAAGACCTGGGCTTCATCAGCGTCGAAGCCGCCGTGCTCCGGCTGGAGCAGACCCTCACCACCATGGAGAGCCTCGAGCAGTACCAGGGCCATCTGCTCAACTGGTACGACACCCAGAACCTGGCGCCGCTGTTCCCCCGCTATGTCTCTACCGTTGACAGCGGCAACCTCGCCGGCGCGCTCATCGCCGTGGCCGAGGGGTGCCGCGAATGGGGCGAGCAACACGCAGCGCTCGAAGAGCGCCTCGCCTCGCTGAGCGCGCGTGCCTTGCTCTTCGCAGACAACATGCACTTCGGGTTTCTCTACGATCCCGAGCGGGGGTTGTTTGCGATTGGCTACCGGCTGCCCGACAGCCAGGGCCCGGGAGGGCTCGACGGCTCGTACTACGACCTGCTCGCGTCCGAAGCGCGGCTGGCCAGCTTCTTCGCGGTGGCCAAGGGCGACGTGCCCCAGAGCCACTGGTTTCATCTCGGCCGCCTGGTGGTCAGCGTGAAAGGAACCCCCGCGCTCGTGTCCTGGAGCGCCACGATGTTCGAGTACCTGATGCCGATGCTGCTGATGCGCAACTGGCCCGGCACCCTGCTCGACCAGACCTGCCGGATGGC
>JAYTAT010000534.1:0-1375 GCA_043737315.1 Archangium sp. | reverse complement strand
AGCTGCGCCTGCGGTCATGGCTTTGAAACCGGCGGTGCGGGGCTGCCTGCACCGGGGCTGCGCAAGTCGATCATCACGCAGTCGGGCCGCGCCGAGGTTTGGGTGGATGACCCGAAGAAGGTGCCCCAGGTGCTCACGTTGCTGGTGAAGGCGCTGGGCGTTCCTGAAGCCGACGCGAAGAAGCGGCTGGCGAAGTTGCCGGCCGTCGCCTTCGAGGGCAGTCACGCCGAAGCGACGTTCATTTCACTGGCCCTCGAGAAGGGCGGCGTCATCGGCCGCGTGGTCAATCACCTGCCGAAATGATCGCGTCGGCTTCGGCCCACTGCAATTCGCTGAACATGCGCACGCCATCTTCCTGCAGCACGCGGGTGGTCTTTGCGACCTCAGGGCCTTCGGGCAACCAGCGCCTCAGCACTTCGTTCGTCGCGCCATCGTCCTCGCCGTCGAAGCGGGGCGCTCACCCAGCAGACACGCGCTTCATCGCGGCGCCTTCTCGACGAGATCCCACAGCGGCGCGCCTTCGAGGGCCACGCCCAGCGGTGCACGTTCGGAGGCCGCGAAAAGAATCGCAGACGCCAGCTCGGCCAACTTGATCGGCTGATATTTCTTGAGACCCAGCAGCTTCGTGAGCGCGCCCATGCCGGGAATGAAGACGCCTTCCCGATCGGCGAACGCCGAAGGCCGGAAGATCGTGTACGGAATTCCGCTCGAGGTGACGATGCGTTCGGCCTCGGCCTTGGCCTTCAGGTACGCCCCGCGCGGGCTGCCGGCCCCCACGCTCGAGAGCAACACCAGGTGATCGACGGTGCCGCTCGCTTTCGCCGCGTCGACGAGTTGCCGCGTGGTGCCGATGTCACTCGATTCATACGTGTCACCCGAGGCGAATCGTTTCCGCATGGTGCCGATCAACTGCACCACGGTCGTGCAGCCACGCAGCGTGTCGGCGAGGCTGGGGTCGGAAAGTTCGATCGCCGCGACCGGGCGACCACCCAACCGGCATGCACTGCGGGGCCGTGCATGGGCGAGCACGTCGACCTGACGTTTCGTGGCCAGCTCCAGCAGCGATTGGCCCACCGCACCTGTGGCTCCCGCGACGAAGACGCGACGTTTCGACATTTTTTCGGCTCCTTCAGGTGCTGTTCCGTATTGTGCCATCGCAGATTTCCAATGGAGGCTTCATGCGACGTACCGCGAAAATCATCTTGATGGCTGCAGCTCTGTTTGCGACGCCCGTGCTGGCCGACGACGCGCCCTCCGGGGGCTCCGACACCCCCACCGAGAGCACCTGGCGCCGCTCGGGCGCGTTGCTCGATCGTTCACCGCAACGCCGGCCGCAGATGCTCTCGATCTTCCTCGGGCTGCCCTACGGCTATTT
>JAYTAT010000533.1:0-3733 GCA_043737315.1 Archangium sp. | reverse complement strand
TCTCCGTCAGCTGCACTGACATCGTGTCGCCGCGCGACTCCGGCACGCGGAACGTTCCGCGCTCAAGCCGTTTGTAAAAGAGGCACAGCCCCGTGCCGCATTGCCCAGAGCAAGGTAGGCACCTGGTACTACCCGCAGCTCCATCAGTCGGTGGACGGGCTGCTCGAGTTCGCCAAAGGGGGGCTGCTCTCGGCGTACCGCGCGCGACTGCAGCCGGCAGACTTCGAACGGTTTTGCGCCGTCTATCGCGACGCGCTGCAGCGCGAGCTGGGGGCAGGCCCCGTGTTCTTCGCGTTTCGCCGGGTGTTTCTGTTTGCCCGGCTCAAGGCGCCGGCTTGATCTGCGACTCGGGGAAGTAGCGGGTGAGGATGCCCTTCACGTCGATGCCCCGCTCCGCCAGGGAACGCGCGCCGAGCTGACAGAGCCCCACGCCGTGGCCCGTGCCCGCGCCTTGAATCACCACCGAGGTGTCCGTCTCCGTGGTGCTGAACTTGAGGCTGCGCACCGAACGCCAACCGAACGCGCGGCCGACCTTCGACAGAAAATCCTGGCCACTGAAACGTCGGCCGAACGAGCGGACCTCGAGAATGCGGCCGCCGCTGTCACGCCGCAGCGGCTCGAACGCGATGCCGTTGGGCGCGACGCTCAATGCTTCAGCGAGACGATTCTTCTCGACCTCGAACGTCCACGCGAGGTCAGCGCCTTTGCAGCGCGGCGCGCCGTTTTCGACGTCGCTCACCGCTGAACCTGCGGCGTCTTCGCCGAAGACCTCGGCTGCCGCGCTGGTGTGACCACCACACGCGGCGTGAAAGAAGGCGGGCTTGAGCACGATGCCGCCGATCAGCAGCACCTGGTTGGCGGTCTTCTTCACCGCGGCTTCGGCCTCGACGCTCGAGGCGCCCTGGCCCCGGTAGACTTGGCAGTGCGCGAGATCACACAGGTGATGGCCCGCGTTCGCGTGCCGCTTCTGGCCCGTGAGCGCGAAGGTACGCGAGACGACTGCCTGCGCTTCGAGGGCGGCGGGCTTCGAACCATCGGCCTCTGCGAAGACCACGGAGGGCAGGTAGGTCTCGACGTCGACCACGTTGATCAACCGGAGCAGTCCACCCTGCAACGACACGCGCAGCTGCCCGCCGTACTTTCGTTTCGTCTCCTTCACCGTCACCACGACACCGTCTTCAGCCACCACCTGCGTACACTTCGCCTCGCCGACCCGCACCTCGCGCGCGCCCGCCTCTGCGTCGACGCTGCTCGCGAGCGGCTTTCCATCGCAGGTGATGCGGGCCGCTTCGAGGTGCACCCGCACGGGCGTGTCGCGCTCGAGCACGCGGATTTCCAGGGGCGCCGCGCTCAAGACCAACAGCAGAACCGCCGTCACTTCGGCTCCTTCAGCGCGCGCCAGGTGGGCGCCTCGATGACGCTCTGAGTGCCCTCCGCGCCCTGGCTGATGATTCCCTTCGAATCTCGAAACGCCTCAGGCAGGTAGTGCTTGTCGACGAGCTTGCCGCCGACCGCCACCGCTTTTCCCCGCACCTCGGCAGGCCAGGATGCGAGGCCTTCGAGATAGAAGGGCGCCGTGTCGATCATCAGCACCGCGCCGCCCTTGGCGTCTTGCGCGATGCCCGAGATCCGCACCCGATTGCCCCTCAACTTCGAGAGCGAGCGCTCTTCTTTCTTCGGCTTGCCTGGCTCCCTCAAGTGCGGCGCGATGAGGGACTGTTCGTGTTCGCTCAACGAAGGCCGCAGCGTGCCTTCGACGCGAAGGCGGGCGCCGATGAAGGTCTCCCAGCCAGCGGGGGGAGCGCCGTAGCTCAGGTAGATGATGGTGTCGTCGTCGAGTACCAGGCCGGTGCCTGCCCAGTTCGAGTTGCCTTTGCCCACGGGCACCCGCTCGAGCTGGCCGACGGCGGTGACCTTGCCACCCATGAATTGCTTCACCGTCTCTGCACTCGTCACCTCGGGCACCTGCAGGGGCGCTCCCATCAAGACGAGGGTCAGTGCGAGTCCACTGAACATGGGCTCGAATCTAAAGCACACTTCAGGCTCATGAAGCCGGTAGTGGAGTTGAAGACCGAACGGGTGCTCCTGCGCGATTGGCGAGACTTGGATCTCGCGCCGTTCGCTGCGCTCAACGCAGACCCGCGGGTGATGCAGCATTTCCCGAGCGTGCTCTCGCGGGAAGAGAGCGATGCCATCGCCGCGCGCATTCGTGCGTCGTTGGCGGAGAACGGCTGGGGGCTGTGGGCCGCGCAGTCAGCAGGCGAGTTCATCGGCTTCGTGGGCCTGTCCCGCCCGCGTTTCCAGACGTACTTCACCCCCTGCGTGGAGCTGGGCTGGCGACTTGCGCAGCACGCTCAGGGCCGCGGGTTAGCCACGGAGGCGGCGCGGGCCGTGCTGGCCTTCGCGCTCGAGCAGTTTCCGGCAGAGCCGCTGGTGTCTTTCACCGTGCCCCAGAATCTTCCTTCACGCCGGGTGATGGAGAAGCTGGGCCTCGTCTTCGACGGGGAGTTCGAACACCCCGGGTTACCCGAGGGACACGCGTTGCGTACGCATGTCCTCTATCGGCATCAGTCGACGAAGAAATCAGGCGTGGGTTCGACGTTCGGATCGACCTGATACGCCTTGAGGTCGGTCACGCCCGCGGCGCGCACCACGTCGTCGTCGATGAGGAAGTTGCCGGTGAAGTCTTTGCCCTTGAGGAAGATGGCGTGGGCGGCGTCGGCCATGATGTCGGGCTTGCGGCTGGCGCGCATGAGTTCGTCGCCGCCCAGCATGTTCACCGCGGCGGTGGCGATGGTGGTGCGCGGCCAGAGCGCGTTGACCGCGACCTTGCCCTGGAACTCGGCGGCCATGCCCAGCACGCACATCGACATGCCGAACTTCGCCATGGTGTACGCGACGTGATTCTCGAACCACTTCGCCTGCATTGAGAGCGGGGGCGACAGGTTCAAGATGTGCGGGGTGAACTTCGAGTTGAGCAGGTGCGGCAGGCACGTCTTGCTCACCAGGAACGTGCCGCGCGTGTTCACGTGGTGCATCAAGTCGTAGCGCTTCATGGGGGTCTCGAGCGTGCCGGTCAGGCTGATCGCGCTCGCGTTGTTCACGCAGATGTCGATGGCGCCGAACTGCTCCACCGTCTTGCGCACGGCTTCTTCGACCTGCCCCTCTTCGCGGATGTCGCACATCAGCGGGAGCGCTCACCGTACGCTCTCGACCCGACAGAGCTCGAGGCTGAGATCGGCTGGCTCACTGTCGCACCGCCGAGCTGATCCATCGCCCCGATCCTGACGCCGCGGTCAACCACCGGTCCGTGCATCGGTTACAGACCTTCGGCGACGAAGCGTTCTGGGGCGAAGCGCTGCAACTGCACCGCGCCATTCGGGGCGAGCCTTTGGGTCTGAGCCTCCGGAGCGCGCTCGCCCTCGGTCTCAAGATCGATGCCGAAGCCCTGCCGCCAGCACTGCGTGAAAAGCTCGACCTCGAAGATCCCCAGACCACACTGACCCTGCTCGAGCTCAACGCGGTGGTGGGCCTCAAGGGCTTCTTCACCGACGATGGCACCCTCCACTCCCTCGGCGTGCAGTGCGCGCTGTGTCACTCTACCGTCGACGACTCGACGTCTGCAGGCATCGGCGTTCGCCTCGACGGGTGGGCCAACCGCGACCTCGACATCGGCGCGCTCATCGCGCTCTCACCCGACGTGTCTACCTTCACCTCGCTGCTCGGCGTCTCT
>JAYTAT010000532.1:0-9187 GCA_043737315.1 Archangium sp. | reverse complement strand
CTGATCGGACAGCACCAGGGCTGGCGCGCGCCTCGGTGATTGGTTAACTCAGCCCTGCGCCGTTTCAAATGACGGGGCCGGGCTCCCCTTTCGGGATCCTGATTTCGAAAGCAGAACAGTCAATGGCTACTGGTACCGTGAAGTGGTTCAACGATGCGAAGGGTTTTGGTTTCATCAGCCAGGATGGCGGCGGAGACGACGTTTTCTGCCACCACACCGCGATTACGGCAGATGGCTTCCGCACCCTCGCAGAGGGTCAGAAGGTGGAGTTCGACGTGAACAAGGGCCCCAAGGGCCTGCAGGCGGCGAACGTACGCATCGTCAGCTGATTTCCAGCTTCTGATGCACCTCTGGGGCTCAGTCTCTTCACAGAGCCTGAGCCTCAGTCATTTCGGAGTTCGGCCATCGAGCACGTCGCGCACTTTGCGCGTGAGCGTCTCGACGGTGAGCGGCTTCTCGAGGAAGTTGGTGCCTGAGTCGAGCACGCCGTGGTGCACGATGGAGCTGTCCGTGTAGCCCGACATGTAGAGCACCTTCATGTCGGGGCGCACCTCGCGAAGGCGGTCTGCCAACTGGCGGCCCGTCATGCGCGGCATCACCACGTCGGTCAGCAGCAGGTCGATGCGCGCGGGGTGTTGCTCACAGATGAGCAGTGCGTCACCGCCGCTCTGGGCCTCGAGCACGTGGTAGCCGTGACGCTTGAGCACGGTGCGGGCGAGAATACGCACCCGTTCTTCGTCTTCCACCAGCAACACCGTCTCGGTACCACGTGAAGGCGCGACGAAACCCCTCGAGCTCACTTCAGGCTCGCTCACCGCCGCATGAGCGGAAGGGAAGTAGACCTTGAAGGTCGTGCCCGCGTCAGGCTCGCTGTAGACCCAGATGTGACCGCCGCTTTGCTTGACGATGCCGAACACCGTCGAAAGACCCAGGCCCGTTCCTTTGCCTGGACCCTTGGTGGTGAAGAAGGGGTCGAACACCCGCGCGCAGGTCGACGCGTCCATTCCGCAACCGTTGTCGCTCACCGCGACCATCACGTGCAGGCCCGGCGTCACGTCGGGGTGTTCCAGGGCGTAGTCGGCGCTCAGGTACACGTTGGAGGTCTCGATGGTGAGCTTGCCGCCGTTGGGCATCGCATCGCGCGCGTTGACGGCGAGGTTCATCACCACCTGCTCGAGCTGGCTGGGGTCGACCTCCACCAGCCCGAGGTCGTGGTGAGAGAGCACGTTGAACTCGATGTTCTCGCCGATGAGCCGCCGCAAGAGCCGCTCGAGACCCGAGATCAACGTGTTGAGCGAGATGACGCGCGGCTTGAGGATCTGCTTGCGGCTGAAGGCGAGCAGCTGCCTGGTCAGCTCGGCAGCCCTGCGGCCCGCGGCGACGATCTCTGCCACGTCTTCGCGCATCGGGTCGCCTTCGGTGAGACTCGACTCGATCATCCCGCCGTAGCTCAAGATGACGGACAGCAGGTTGTTGAAGTCGTGCGCCACGCCGCCAGCGAGGCTGCCGATCGCCTCCATCTTCTGCGACTGCCGGAGTTGATCCTGCGTGTGCACCAACGCGGCCTGGGTGCGCTTGAATTCAGTGAGATCCGTGGCGCAGACCAGCACCTCGGTCTGACCGAGCAACGCCACGCCCATCAGCACCGAGACGCGTGAGCCGTCTTTGCGGAAGAACTCACGCTCGTGCGGCGGCACTACGCCGTGGCTTTTCAGCAGCCCCATATTCCGCTGCGTGACCTCGGCGTACTCGGGGGGCACCAGCTTCAGGCCCTCGAAGCCCGGCGCGAGCAGCTCTTCGCGCGAGTAGCCCAACAGCCTGGCAAACCCCTCGTTGATATCGAGGACGCTCCCCTGCATGTCGGTCAGCGAGATGGCCATCAGCCCTGACTCGAAGAGCCGGGTGAAGCGGTCTTCAGCGAGGCGGCGCTTTTCGATTTGCGCGGTGAGCGCAGCGTTCGAGGTCGACAGCTCAGCCGTGCGTTCGGCCACGCGGCGCTCGAGTTCGGCGTGAGACCTGCGCAGGGCCTCCTGGCTGTCCCGCAGCTCGGCTTCTTCCTTCTTCTGCTTCGAGATGTCGCGCGAAGTCACGGCCAGCGACTCGCCCAGCGGCGCCACGTGGTAGCGGATCCACGTTGCGCTGATGCCGGTGATGGCGACCGGCATCTCTTCTTCGAAGGGGTGCCGGCTCTCGACCACCGCCGCATACCGGGCGACGAAGGAGGCTATCTCGGCTCGCGGAAAGAGCGTGAGGATGGTCTTGCCGATGACCTCGGCGCGTGGCTTGCCCAGGCGCTGTTCAGCGCACTGATTCATGTCGGCGAGACGGAAGTCGACGATGGCGTTCTGGTCGTCTCGAATCGCCGTCAAAATGTAGAACGAGTCGAAGCTGCCTTCGACGAGGGCGCGCAGGCGGTCACGTTCTGAGGTTTCGTTCGTCGCTGAATCCACGCCCAGCTACCCCTGTGTTCAAAGCGATCCCTCAGGACCGCGACTTTGAACCAGAACAGTGAAGGCTTTGGCACGCAATGAACAGTGCACGTCATGAATCTGACGCGTCGTATCCTGCCCGCATGGCCCCGTTGGGAGTGCAGGCTCGAGTCTTCCTCGTCGATGGTGACAGCTTCGACCGCCGTCTCATCGACCAGTGGATCGCCAAGAACCACCCGGGCGTTCCGGTCGAGCTCCTGAGAATTCCGCCCACCCGTGTGTGGGATGCGGGGACCCTTCATCCCGCCCTTTCCGAGCGGTTGGCCCGCGGCGACGACCCGGTGCTGACGCCGGTGCGGGTCGCGTGGCTACCCCGGCAGTTTCAAGGCGAACGGGCAGTACGGCTCTTCGACCTGCTCACGTTGGGCAATCCGCGCGCGCCTGGTTTCATCGGCAAACGGTGGGTGCTTTCACGTCACCCGGATCGCTGCCGGGTGGTGGAAGGTGAGCCTGCGCCTGCAGCCGCGCTCAAGGCACGCTGGCTCAGCTGCGGCGGCGACAAAGACACCGACCCCGCTTCTTTTCCGCTCTTCGTGTTGCGGCAGGCGGCGCTGGCGCTCGAGCGGGCTGAGCGGCCGCTCCGAGGTGCGCGCTACAAGGTGCCCCGCTTCGTGCGGCAGGAGATCCTCGCGCATCGCGAGTTTCGCGCCGGTCTGTCGACGCTTTCCACCAGCACGGGTCTGTCTGCCGAGAAGGTGAAGCGTCGCGCGGGCTACTACCTCGGGGAAATCGCCGCGCGCGTCAGCCCCTACGTCATCGACCTGGTGCACCGGCTCATCGGCGTCATCTATCGCCAGGGCTACGGCGAAGAGGTGATCTACGACCGGCCGAAGCTGCAGGCGTTGCTCGCACCGAAACAAGGTCAAACCGTGGTTTTTCTGCCCACGCACAAGTCGAACCTCGATCACGCCATCTTGCAGTACCTGCTCTTCGACAACGGCTCACCGCCCAATCACACGGCGGGCGGCATCAACATGAACTTCTTCCCCATCGGGCCCATCTTCCGGCGCACCGGGGTGTTCTTCATTCGCCGGTCGTTCAAGGACAACCCCATCTACAAGTTCGTGCTTCGCCAGTACGTCGACTTCCTGGTGGAGAAGCGGTTCTCGCTCGAGTGGTACATCGAAGGGGGCCGCTCGCGTTCGGGCAAGCTGCTCCCGCCACGTTTCGGCATGCTCGCCTACGTGGTCGATGCGTGGCGGCGGGGCCGGGCCGATGACGTGCTGCTGGTGCCGGTGTCGATCGCCTACGACCAGATTTCTGACGTGGGCGATTACTCGCGTGAGGCCCGCGGGGGCGTGAAAGAGAAAGAGGGGCTTGGCTGGTTCGTGCGGGTGATTCGGTCGCTCAAGCACCGCTATGGCAACATTCACGTGCGGTTTGGTGAGCCGGTCTCGTTGCGCGCGGAGCTCGGTGCGCCGCATGCGCCCGCTGCAGAGCACGATTCAGAAGAGAAGAATCTGCCCGTGCAGAAGCTCGCCTTCGAGGTCTGTCACCGGATCAACCGGGTCACGCCCATCACCCCGAACGCGGCCATCTCGCTGGCGCTGCTGGGTGCAGGAGAGCGCGCCGTCTCGGTCGATGAGCTGCTCTACCTGCTGCGTAACCTCGTGCAGTACGCGCGCAAACGAGCGCTGCCTTCGACCACGCCGCTGGATGATATCGAGACGCCCGAGGGGCTGACGCGTCACCTGCGCGGGCTGGCGGAGAACGGGGTGGTGCGCTGTTTCGATGAAGGGCCTGAGCCCGTGTGGGCGCTGGTGCCTGATCAGTTCCTCACCGCGGCGTATTACCGGAACACCATTCTTCATTTCTTCGTGACCGCTTCCATCGCTGAGCTTTCGTTGCTGCATGCGGCGACCTTGCCTGGCACGGGCCGCCAGGCGTTCGACGACGAGGCGATGCGGCTGCGCGACCTGCTCAAGTACGAGTTCTTCTTCGCCGAGAAAGATGAGTTTCGCGTCGAGCTCGCCGCAGAGGTCGCCTTTCACGCGCCGGACTGGGAGGCGCAATTGGGGAAGGGCGAGGCGGAAGAGGTGGTGCGACGGTTCAAGCCCTTCAGCGCGCATCGCATTCTGCGGCCCTTCGTCGATGCGTGGCGCACCGTGGCCGATGCGTTGTTGCGGCACGATGGCAAGGCGCCGGTGGAAGAGGGGCCTTTCATCGAGAAGTGTTTGTTGCTCGGCAAGCAGTACGTGCTGCAGAAGCGGGTGCACTCGGAAGAGAGCGTCTCGAAGGTGCTCTTCGCGACGGCGCTCAAGCTGGCGGCCAATCGGAAGCTGCTCGGCGCGGGCGAGGGGATCGTCGATCGGCGGCGCGCCTTCGCGGAAGAGTTGAAAGACGTGGTGCGCAGGCTCGATGCGGTGGAGTCACTGGCGGCCAGCCGCAGGGCGGGATTGATTGATTGAAGAGACCTTTCCCTGCGCAGGAAACTTGGGCCTCGAGCCAGAGTACGATGACTGACTTTGGTGCGCGCGTTGTGGGTCCTTCTGCTGCTGGGCATCACCTTCCTGGGCGTCTGGCTCGCTTCGTCGCTCATCGCCTTTGCAGGGGGCCCGGCCGAGCTGGCCTGCGTGGGCGCCGTGTTGCTCTTTCCGGTGCTGCCGCTCTGGTGGGAGAAGCGCGCGACCGACGCCTTCTACGCGCAGCTCCGGCGCTCGACCCGGTTGCTGCCCAAGAAGCGTGCGCTCACGGGGTGGACACGGGTGGCCCTGCGCACGTTGTTCATCAACGTCGCCTTTCTCACCGCGTTGGTGCTGCTCTGGCCGAAGGTCGCGTTCGCCGCGCTGGCCACGCGAGGTGACTGGTTTCTCGGTGATGCAGACGGCCAGTGGGCGCAACGCAGCCGCGTGGTGTTGCTCTGGGCGGCCTCGGGTCTCGAGTGGGTGCACAAGGCGGCGCACGACAACCCCAACCGCAAACCCGAAGACGATCAGCCGGTGCCCGACACGGTGCAGCCCGTCGTCGCGGTGGTGACACCCTTCGGGAGCGGCGCACGGTGGCGGCCCCGCGACAAGCCTGTCGAAGAGCCCGTGCAGGACCCCGTCGTCCCTCTGCCCGACGTGCCGCCAGAACCGCTGCCCGACCCCGAGCAGGACGCCGCGTGGACGGTGGGGTCCACCACGTGGCCGTGGGCCACGAAGGTGCACCCCGTGGTGGCGGGCATGACCGCAGGTGACGAGACGAGCCCCGAGTCGGTCGCCCGCTACATCAGCGCGCGCGTGAGGGATCCTTTCGAGCGGGTCAAAGCGCTGCACGACTGGGTGGTCACGAGGCTGCGCTACGACCACGCGTCGGTCACCGGCGTGCGCAAGGCGCAAGACGCTCAGTCGGTCTTCTCGAGCCGGTTGGGTGTCTGCGAAGGCTACGCGCGTCTGCTCGTCGAGTTGGGCAAACACTCGGGCGATCGCTTCGTCTACGTCACCGGTGAGGTGCGCGGAAAACACGGCGAGCTCGTGGCGGTCGGCCATGCCTGGAACGCCGTCGAGGTGAACGGCGCGTGGTACTTGCTCGACGCCACCTGGGATGACCCGACGGTGGACGATGGCTCGGACCGGTACGAGACGACGTACCTCTTCATTCCGCCCGACCTCGCGGCGCTCAATCACTTCCCCGATGAGCCGCGCTGGCAGTTGCGAGCGCAGCCCTTGTCGCGCACCGCGTTTCTCCGTCAGCCGCTGGCCAGGCCCGGGCTGGCTCGTGAGCACCTCGAACTCAAGTCACCTTCTCGCCTGGTGGTGCAGGTCGGTGAGACCTTCGAGCTCACGCTGGGAAATCCGGCGCATCGGTTCGTGATGGTCGAGATGTTGCCCGAGAAGGTGACGTGCGGCCCCAGTGATGCCGCCGAACTTTCCCTTTCGTGCCCGGTGACGAGCCGCTCGACGGAGGCGATCGTCTTCGTGAACCACAAGCGCGACGGTGAGTACGACTCGGTGGTCAGCTTCAAGCTGGAACCCCGGTAGCCGTACATCCGTGCCTGCATCGGGGCCTGAGCCTGAATCCCGTATTCCCAACCACGCATCATCCGGCATAGCGAGTGCTATACCATGCACCATGGCTGCATTCGTGGTGGAGGAAGGCATCAAGAAGCTGGGGGAGCGCATCGCCATCGCGAGGAAGCGGCGGCGCCTCACCCAGGCCGAGCTGGCGAGCCGGGCGGGCCTGACGCGGCTGCTCCTCTCTCGCATCGAACGCGGCGCGCCCACCAGCGGGATCCAGGGTTACTTTGCGGCGCTGTGGGCGCTGGGGCTCGAGCGCGAGTTCATCGAGCTCGCCTCGCCTGACCGGGACGAGGAGGGCAAGCGCCTCGAGCGGCTCAAGCTGCCTCAGCGCGTAAGGAAGTCAGAGGAGGCCTGGGATGACGAAGGGTGATCGCTGCTTCGTCTTCATGCAGTTGCCTTTCGGGCTCGAGGTCGTCCCCTGCGGGAGGTTTCGCTCCGAGGCGCAGCTCGGCGTCGAGGCGGGCAAGTTCACCTACCTGCCGGAGTACCTGGCTCGAGCCGGCGCGGTGGCCATCGACCCCTTCGAGTTGCCCCTCAGGAAGGGCACCTTCACCACCACGCGCCTCAAAGGAATCTTCGGGGCGCTCCGAGATGCCTCGCCCGATGCGTGGGGGCGCCGGGTCATCGAGCATGCCCTGCGGGTCAGCGAGCTGAGCGAGGTGCAGTACCTGCTCAACTCTCCTGAAGATCGCATCGGAGCCCTTTCATTTTCGAAAAACGAGCATCCACCCGCGCCGGTGCAGCGCTTCAACCAGACGCTGCAACTCGCGCAGCTCGTCGGCCTCGCGGAACAGATCCACGAGGGCGCTTCGCCCGAGTCCATTGCGCAGAGCGCGGACCTCCTCTCGCCAGGGACTTCGCTGGGCGGCGCGCGCCCGAAGAACGTCGTCGAGGATGACGAGGGGCTGTGGGTGGCGAAGTTTCCCCTGAAGACAGACCGGTGGAACTCCCCCGTCGTCGAGGCGGCGATGCTCTCGCTCGGCGCCAGGGCGGGACTGAAGGTCGCCCGGCACCGGGTGCAGCGCGTCGGGACCAAGGCCGTGCTGCTGGTCCGGCGCTTCGACCGGGAGCGGACCGAAGGCGGCTACTTACGCACCCGAATGGTCAGCGGCCTGACGGTGCTCCAGGCGGAGGACGGAGCGACCGATCGCCTCGCCTGGTCCTACCCGCGATTGGCCGAGGAGCTGCGCCGCTGGTGTCGGGACGCTCGTGTGCATCAGCAAGAGCTCTTCCGTCGGATGGCCTTCAACGCCCTCATCTCCAACTCCGATGACCATCCGAGAAACCACGCCCTCATCGCCCCTGGCAGCGACTGGCTTCTCTCGCCCGCGTACGACCTCACGCCCAGCCCGACCGTCTCGCAGGAGCGCAGGCTGGCGATGCAGATCGGGTCGCACGGCGTCGCCGCGACAAGGAAGAACTTGCTGAGCGTCGCGCGGCGCTTCGACTTCAGCGCGGAGGAGGCCACGGCCGAGATCGACCGCATCCAGGACTGCGTGCAGCGCCATTGGGAACAGGAAGTCCGCAAGCACGGCGGGACGGAGGCGGACGTGGCGGCGGTGGCGCCGGCCTTCGACTACCCGGGCTTCGAGTACCCCTGATCGGGTGGCGACCGTCTCGACCGAGAACCCGTGTGCGGACGTACCGGCGAGCAGCACGCACGACAGCGGGCTGATTCGGGTCACCCGCGCCTTTCTGTCACGTCGACACCTCGAGCAGCTTCTCGCGAATGATCCGCTCCTCCTCGCCCAGGGCGCGCACCGCGTCGAGCGCGCTCTGAGATCAGCTGGTCAGCCCCCGGGTCGTCGAGCACACCGCCGAACTCGACCGGCCGCCCGAACACCACCGTGACCGGACCGCCCGTCTTCAGGTAGTTGCCGGCGACCTGGCGAACGAAGCCGTTGCCCAGACCGTTGATGAATACAGGAATGACGACCGCCCGGCCGCGGGTGGCCCGGACGATGCCCGGGCGCGCCGGAAGGAGCGTGTACGGATCGGTCGACTTGTTGCGCGTGCCCTCAGGGTGAAGCCCGAACAATGCGCCGGCGGCGCGCAGGAGTCGGACGAGCTCATCGACGCTCGCACGGTTCAGCTCGGCCTTGTTGCGATCGCGAAACAGCGGCGGGTACATCGCGAAGAAGCTCATCGCGCCGTTCACCGCGAGGCAAAAGGGGGAGTCCTGGAAGAACTGCGAGCGCACGGGGAACATCAGGCGCTGCTCGAGCCCCCGCTTGACGATCACCGACGAGACCACGAAGAGATCGACGAAGCTGCGGTGGCTCGAGACGAGGATCGTGCTGCGGTCTCGCGAGAACTCGGGCAGCCGGTCGACGCCGTGCACGCTGAGCAGGTTCCGGGTCGAGACGTCGATCCAGTTGGCAGAGATGCGCCGCTGCAGCACGCGGATGACCCAGTCGACCGGCGCCTAGGCGAAGGTCCGCCGCACGAACTTGATCTGCCAGCGCTCGACCGCCCTCAGCTCGTCGAAGTCGAGCAGGTCGCGGGGCGTCTCGGGGATTTCAGGCGGGCTCAGCGCCACGGGGGGGCCTTCATCAAGGGGACGGCCCTCACACCAAGTCGCGCTGCACGTGCTCCGCGTTGGGGCCAGGCGGGAGGAAATCCGGCGCATCGGTTCGTGATGGTCGAGATGTTGCCCGAGAAGGTGACGTGCGGCGCCAGTGATGCCGCCGAACTTTT
>JAYTAT010000531.1:0-3736 GCA_043737315.1 Archangium sp. | reverse complement strand
GGGTGATCAGTCGCGCGGCCTTCTCTGTCTCAGCCCGCTCCGCGTTCTCCACTTCAAGCACCAGCTCGACGGGTGGCTGCACCAACTCCGACAGCAGGGTGCGTGCGCTTCGAGGGGCAAGGCGCGCGAGCTCGTGGCGCACCATCAGCACCAACGCACGCCGCAGACCAGCCCGGGCCGGCTCGAAGTCGGGCCACGACCGCTGCACCTGCTCGAAGCCGAAGCGGCACTCAGTGAACAGCCGTTCGATGGACACAGCCGAGGGCTCGCCCCGAACGGTGCGCGCGAGCTCGTCGAGCTTCTCGAGGGTGCGCTCGTGCAGCTCGAGCGCCTCGTGGTGACGCAGGTAACCCGTGATGGCGTCTTTGAAGGCCTTCGTGCTCTCGAAACGCGCCGCAGGATCTCGCTGCATCGCGCGCCGGCAGATGTTTTCGAGTTCGGTGGGCACCACCGCGTCGAAGGTGGGCCCGGTGGCCATCGTGGCGAGCACCAACGTCTCCTGCACGGAACCCGAGACCCACGGCGGGCGCCCCATCAACACTTCGTACAGCGTCGCCCCGAGCAGAAAGATGTCGGTCCACGGCCCGAGCTGGCCTCGGCCCAGCGCGGCCTCGGGCGCGAGATACGACGGCGTGCCCCCCGGCCCCGCTTCGCTGGCCAGGGGCAGGACACTGTCGGGGTGCAACGAGGCCGCGAGGCCCCAGTCGACCAGGTACACCTCGCCGAACGATCCAATGAGCACGTTGGCGGGCTTGAGATCGCGGTGAATCACGCCCCGGCTGTGCGCGAACGCCAGGGCGTCACACACCCGCTGAAGCACCTCGAGATGCTCGACCAGCGACCGCTTGCCCTTGAGCGCGTCGCTCCACGGCGTGCCTTCCACCTGCTTCATGGTGAAGAAGGGGACACCCTGGGTGGTCTTCGCCAGTACGTGCACGGGCACGATGTTGGGGTGCTCGAGACGCCCGGTGGTGATCGCCTCTCTGAGCAGCAGGCTGGCATCGCCGCCCTCGTCGTTGAGGAACTTGATGGCCACCGAGCGCCTGAGCGACCTCTGTTTCGCGCTCACCACGTGGCCCATGCCGCCTCGCCCCAGCGTCGCCCCGAGCTCGAACTCACCCGAAGCAGACGGTGAACTCAGGTCGATGATGGGGAGCGACGCCACCCCGTCTTCCATCGCAGGCATCGCGTGCGGGCCCGAGTGGAAGGTGGTGCTCTCACCCGAGTCTTGGCCGCTCTTCGACATTCGGCCATCACCTTAAACTACTGGAAGGTGCGTGCCAGCCGGAGCACGGGGCCGAAGTCGGCGCCCAACGACCGCATCGCCGCGACGTTGAGCAGGGGCTGCGGTTTGCCGTTGGCGAGCCCCACTCCCAGCAGCGCACCGTCGTGCACGGACGTCTCTTCGAAGGTGAAGACGTACTGTTTTTCGGTGCGCATCTTCTCGAGCACCGTCTTGAGCGCATCGAGAGGAAAGCCGAAGTGGAGCAACACCGCCGTGCCTTTCGCCGCGGGCAGCTCTTTCATCGGCATGGGTACGAAACGCAGCGAACGCTCTTTGATGGTCTTCACCTCGAGCCCGCTGCCCACCGCCGCCAGCGCAGTGGCTTTGCTTTCGTCGCCCGGCGCATAGGGCACCAGCACCACGAATTCGCCGCTGCCATGCGTGCCGAACGCAGCGTCGTAGCTGACCACCTTGAGCATCACCATCAGGCCCAGCGCATCGGGCACACGCTCCGCGGCCGTGCTCACGTTCGCGGCCAGCAACAGGCAGAGGACTCCTGATTTCACTTCAAAAACTCCAGGGCGTAGCTGAGTCGAACGAAGTACTCCCGGCCTCGCCCCGGCATGGGCGCAAGGCCACCGTTGTACGGCTGCACGTACTGGACCGGGGCATCGAGCACGTTGCCCACGCCCAATTGCGCTGAGAAACCGGTGCCGGCGATCGAGTCGATCCCGAACCAGGCGGTCAACAACAGGGTCTCCTTGACCCACCCGACTTGACCCGTGCCGTCGAGCAGATCGGTCGCCGAGGTGAAGGCGTAGCGATCGCCCAGGAACACGGCGCTGCCGCCCACCGAGAGGTGCTTGTTCATCACCAGCTTTCCCCACAGCGTGAACTTGTGGGTGGGCATGCCCAACAGCGTGGGCGTGGTTCGGCCATCGGGGCGCAGGTACGTGTCGACATCTTCCGCGACCACGGGGACGGCGAGTGCGTACGAGAGATTCAGGTGACCGCGGCTCCCGCGCAGCTTGAGCAGCGCTTCGGCACCCGCGGTCGAAAGAGCGCCGGCGTTGCGGTAGCTCTCGACGTTGGTGGCGAGGTCATAGTTGTAGGTGATGGGCGCGACGAGCGCCGTGTAGAAGCCGTTGACGCTGACGAAGCCGATGTCGCCCAGCTCGACGCCGACCTCGGCTTCAGCGACGTGCGTGCGCTCTGCCTTGAGCCCGGGGCCCAGGTTCAGGTTCTCGATGCCCGGGCTGCGAAAAGCGCCGCCGTAGAGCAGCTTCACGTTCACCCGTTCGAACTGCCGCGTGAACGCGATGCGGGGCGCGACGTTCACGCCCACGCGCGAATGCCATTCCAACCGGCCACCCGCGGTCACGTTGACGAAGGGCGTGTTGAGCTGCCCCTGCACCCAGCCGGCGACGTTGCCGTACGAGACCTGGTTGTCGTCACCGAACGCCGTCTGTGCACCGACGAGCCGGCTGTCGTTGAGCCAGGCGTGGTCGACGAACCCTTCCACGCCGCCGCTCACGGTCAGGAAGCGGGTCGCCGTCCAGTTCGCGGTGACCCCGGCGAGCGCCCGCACAGCGCTCTTGTCGTAGAAGAGGTCGGTGGTGGCATCGAGGCTCTGCCACGGAATGTGAAGGCGGGCGTTGAGCCGCGGCTTGAGCGTCACCGTCTCGGACAGCTTCATCTCGTAGGACACGTCAGCCAGCGCCGTCCGAAAGCGCACCTTCGTGCCGGGGGCCTGGGCCTGGCCGAAGCCGACCGTGCCGCCGATGGTCTGGTCGTCGTAGAGCAGCCGCGCCTTGAGGCCCTTGTACGTGAGCCCCGCGGTCATGAACAACGGATCGAGCTGATCACCTGCGAGCGACGCGCTGTTGCCGTAGAAGTCGTCGAAGGTGCCCCGGCTTCGGCGGCCCTGACCGCCCACCGCGTGCAGGCTCCACTCGAGTGACTTCGACTCGTGCTTGCCGCCGGCCGAAGCGCCCAGTGACCAGTCGTGAAAGCCGGTCTGGCCCTGCGCGAAGCGGCCCATCACCGAAGCACCCGAGAGTTCCTTGCCGCCGCGCGTGACCACGTTGACCACCGCGAGCTCAGCGCTGCCGCCGTAGAGCGCAGAGCCCGGCCCGCGGATGATCTCCACGCGCTCGATCTGCGAGACCAGCACGTGGTGACCGAACTGAGCGCCCGTGTAGAGGATCTCGTTGATCTCCTGGCCGTCGAGCATCACCAGCACCTTGCCCTCGTTGCCCCACAGCCCGCGGAACGCCACGCCCACCACGCCCTCGACGTCTTGATGAAAAGTGAAGCCGGGCACGAGCTGGAGCACCTCGAGCAGATCGCGCGCGCCCGACGAGAGCACTTCGTCACGCGTCACCACCAACAAAACGCTGGCCGACTCACGCGTCGAGCGCGAATCGCGGGTCACTTCGACGGGCGTGTCGAGCAACGACTCGAGTGAGAGATCCGCCACGTCGGCGTTCTGCGCGAGCGCGATGGAAGGAA
>JAYTAT010000530.1:0-3741 GCA_043737315.1 Archangium sp. | reverse complement strand
TGCCGACCCCTGATGATCAGGATTCTGACGGTGTTCGCGCTGGGTTGCGCCCTCCTGGGTTGTCCGACGCTTCGGCAGCCGCCGCTCGCTGCAGACGCGGGCCCGGCTGACTATGTCGGCCGGGCGTGCAACGTCGACGCGGAGTGTGGCTCGTTGCGCTGCGACAAGATTCGCCGCCAGTGCATCTGCCTGTCCGATCTCAGCTGCTCCTCGGCTGATCCATTCGCGCCCCCGCGTTTCTGCAACAACTACACGGGCCTCTGCGTCACCGAGATCACCGGCTGCAAGTCAGACATGGAATGTGCGTCGAACACCGAGTTCTGCGATGCCTCCACCCGCTCGTGCAGGCCGCTCAAGAGTTTTTGTCAGAGCTGCGTGAACGATCTGGAGTGCGGCGGCACGGGCGACAACTGCATCCTCGACACGACGCTCAACCGGAAGTTCTGCGGCAGCGCGTGCACGGTGAACGCCCAGTGCCCCCGAGGCGCGACCTGCCAGGACAAGGGCGGCATCAAGCAGTGCTGGCCCGATCGCACCCCGACGGGCCAGGTGGCGACCTGCAACAACTTCGCAGGCTGTGTTCCTGACGCTCTGCGCAGCTGCAACACGAGCGCAGAGTGTGGCGAGGCGAGCCAGCGGTGTGACACCGCGCAGGGCAAGTGCGTGTCGGTACAGCAGGTCTGCCCGTTCGGCACCACCTGCGATCCCCGCCTCAAGTTGTGTGTCGCCGAGTGCGTGCAAAACGTCGACTGTGGCAGCTCGACGCTGCGTTGCGTGAACCGGGTGTGTGAGCCAGTCAGTGAGTGCACGGGCGATGCGGACTGCGCCATCAACAAGAGCTGCGCGATTCCGCCCGGTGGCGCGGTGGGCGAGTGCAAGACCTCGTGCGGTTCTGATCTCGAGTGCCCGCTGGGTCAGCTCTGCGTGAGAAACGGCGGCCGCGCGTCGTGCCAGGCCGGGTGCTCCACCACCTTCGGCTGCGGGCTCGACCAACGCTGCAACTCCACCACGCGAGCGTGTGAAGGCCCGTTGCTCTCGAGCGGCAAACGCACCTGCCAGGGCACCAGCGCCTGCCGCACCTGCGAAACGTGTGACGGTGTGGCGAACCTCTGTGAGTCCGCCAGCACCGCGTTTCCGCACTGCCAACCGTGTGGGTCCTCGACCGAATGTGCGGGTGGCACCTGCGTGGCGCTGCCGGTGACCCTGCCTGACGGCGGTACCGGCATCGGGCAGAGCGTGTGCGCGCGCTACTGCGGTCCCGGCCAGCAGGAGTGCCCGCAGGGGTTTGCGTGCCTGACGCTGACCACCGGTTCGCAGGCCTGCATTCCGTCAGATCGAAGCTGCACTGGAAAATGCCCATGATTCGTTTCGCTGCGCTGATGTTGGTTGCGTCGTTGAGTGGCTGCTCCACCGCAGAGGTGAAGCGTGAAGTGTGCGGTGATGGCATCGACAACGACGGCAATGGCCAGACCGACTGCGAAGATCGCGACTGCACCGGCCAGCCCGTCTGCGTTCCGCCCGACTACGGCAACTGCGCGAAGTGTTCTCAACCGTGCACGGTGCAGTCTGCGTGCGTGACCAGCTACCTGGACGAGCGGCCCATTCCCCTCTGCGTGAACGGGCGCTGCTTTGCGGTGGAGAAGTTCATCCAGCCGCGCATCGAGCTGGACACCGCTGCCAACTGGCGGGGGCTCACCTTCACGCCGAAGTCGGCTTCCACGCGCTTCATCAAGAAGGTCGCCAACGATGGTTCGCCGGTCACCTGTGCGACGGTGTTCGCCGTAGCGAACGATCGCACCACGGCGGGCGCCGGCGCCATCGAAGCGAGCAGCAACCTCATCGTTCAGGGGCTCGACGTGACGCCCGTGAACACCATGCTGGGGCAGGTGATCTCGTTCACCTTCGTCAACACGCAGACCGGCAGCGACTACCTGATCTGGACTGAGCTGTGGGGCGGGCCTGTGAGCTCTTCGACCAAGCTGCCCAGCGGGCGCAGGTTCGGGTACGGCTGCTTCGAGTCGGGGCCCCAGGTCGCCCCGTTGGTGCCGGAAGACAACTGCCCGTCGACCACCTCGGACGCCGGCGTGTGCCGCCGCTTTCGGCTGATCATGCCGCCCCCCGAAATGCCCTGAAGAAGGCGGCTTCTCCCGGCGCGCGTTGCAGATGACCGCAGCTGACGCGGTGAACCTTGCTGTGTTCGCCGCTCAGGTCCACGGCAGGCGTGAACGTTTGGCCCAATACTCGTCGGGGGCGCTCGCCAGAAATGTCGAGTCGAGGTCGCCGGGCTGAAGCGTCGTGGCGGTGATATTCGAGCGCAGCTGGTCGACCGTCGCAGCGCCCGAGAGCACCACGTCGAGGAAGGGCTGCTGAAGCGCGAAGGCAAGCGCGAGGGCGTCGGGAGCGGTGCCGGCTTTGCGCGCGAGCTCGAGCCAGGGCTTGAGTTGACCGCGTTCGGCGAGCCGGCCGTTGGCCATGCCTTCTTTGGCGATGGTGTGCAGGCCACGCTCCTTCGCGCGGGTCAGCGCGGGGCCAGCGGAGGGCTCGAGCACGTTCCACGTCGCCTGCACCCAGTCGAAGAGCCGTTTGCCGCCGCGCTCGATGGCGATGGCCGCGTCGATCACCTCAGCTTGTCGAGGCCCGGTGACCGACAGACCCACGGGCATGCCGCCATCGCGCAGGCCCGCGAGCCGATCGAGCACGGCTTCATTCTTGAGCACGCCGCTCTCGAGGGTGGCCGAGTGCACCTGGTACACGCCCAGCGCGTCGCCGAGGATCGCCCGGCTCTCCGCCCACTGCGACTCGAGGTGGGCCAGCGAGTGATCTTTGACCTCGTGAACCGAGACGTTCGATTGCCAGTTGGCGGTGTAGCGGTAGCCCCACTTCGAAGAGACGAACACGCCCTGATGGCCACGCGACCGGAGCCACGAGTGCACGAAGGCTTCGGCCTTGCCGTAGCTGCGCGCGACATCGACGTGGCGGATGCCGCCGGCAAAGGCAGCGTCGAGCACCGCGTACGCCTGCGCCTGCATCGAGGCGGGATCGACTGACGCGAAGTCGTCGCGGTGCTGCAGCGTCATGTACCCCGGGCGTCCGAGCGCCGCGAGGCCGAGTCCAAGAACGGCCATGACGGCCCGTGTGCTCCCCGCGGGGCGTTTTCGCAAGAACAGCTACGGGCAGGCCGTGCCAGATCAGTGCGTTGAGTACGGATGCGCTTCAGGGGTCGAATCGTCGTCGTGGGGTTGCTCTTGTTGGCGTGCGGGAAGAGCAAGGAAGTCTGCCGGAGCGATGCGGAAGCCCTGGCCGAGATGTTTCGGATGATGGACAGCCGTCTGGAAATCACCACTCGGTCGATGAAACGGGTGCGGCATCGTCGCTGGCGCCGCTCTCATCGGCTTCGAGCCAGGCGAACTCGCGTCGGACTGGGGCGGCCTGCTGCTGCTCGCGGGCGCCTGCGCGTGTTGGGCGCTCGACAACAACCACACAGCGGCTCTCGACCAAAGATCCCTTCGCACTCGTGCGTATCAAGACGACCATCGCGGGGCTGGGCACGACGGCGGGGATTTCGATGTCGGTGCGCGAGCCTTCGCGAAGCGCATTCGGCGGAGGTGGCTATTGCGACCGGGGATGCGCACAAGCTGGCCGTGGATCCATACGGTCAAGTCGGATCTTCATGGCGGCTCCACACGCACGCGCGGTGCCGCAGTTCAGCGGGACCCTCATCACGACCAGACCCCACGTCGA
>JAYTAT010000529.1:0-9203 GCA_043737315.1 Archangium sp. | reverse complement strand
CCACGTCGTGCGGCTTCGCGATGCCCGGCCGCTGAAACAACCGCGAGCTGTCGTTGCCCGCCCGCCCGGCGAACTCGGTCGCGGTCGCCCCGGGGCAGTGACAGGTGACCGTCACGCCAGAAGCCTTGAGCTCGTGTGACAACGCTTCGGAGAACGAAACGACGAACGCCTTGCTCGCGTAATACGTGGCCATGAAGGGCCCGGGCTGAAAGCCGGCGGTCGAGGCGATGTTCAAGATGCGCCCGGTCTTCCGCGCGCGCATGTCGTTGCCAAAGAGGTGACACAGCTCGAGCAGCGTGGAGCAGTTGAGCTGCACCATCTCGGCCTCCTTCTCGAGGGGCAGATCGAGGAAGGGGCCGGTGCTGCCGTAGCCCGCGTTGTTGACGAGGTAGCTCACCTCGAGGCCTCTGGCTTTCACCGCGGCGTAGACCCGCGCTGCGGAGCCGGGCTTCGAGAGGTCCTCCGGCAACACGATGGGGTTGATCTTGTGCAGGCGCAGCCGCTCGGCGATCGGCTCCATGCGGGCAGCGTTCCTCGCGACCAGCACGACGTCGTGGCCATCGCGGGCGAAGAGTTCTGCGAATTGTTCACCGAGACCGGCAGAGGCGCCGGTGACGAGGGCGACAGATCGGGGGCTCATGGGGGATGTCTGTCACGGTTACCGGAAACGCGCCCCCAAACTCCGTGGGCTTCACACCTGCGTGGACAGTGTTATTCCCTGAAGGCACATGCCATCCCTTCCCGAGACGCTGACGAGCGACACCAAGAAGATTCAGGTCGTTGATGATTGCTGCGGCATCATCGACGCAGAAGTCTCAGACAAGGGCGGCTTCTCAGGCCTCGCCATCAAGGCCGGCTACGCGGTCGTGAAGGGCATCAAGCCCGGCTTCGTGCGCCACGTGGTGGCCGACCTGCTGCCTGAGTTCTCGGTCGCGCTCGACCCGATCTTTCAAGAAGCGAAGAGCAAGGGCGTGCCGGTGGCTTCGCACTTCAGCTCGAACGCAGGCCGGGTCGCGGATGCGCTGCTCGCCATCACCGACGACAAGGCGAAGCGTTCGTCGAGCGGCATGGTGAAGGGCACCTACGACAAGCTGCGTGGCACGGCGAAGAATCACGTCGAGGCCGCCGTGCCCCGCCTGGGCAAGCTGGTCGAGAAGCACACCAACTGAAGTTTTTTCTCCCCCTCTCTGCGCGCGGGGTGAGGGGCGTTATCGGCAGGAGCGACAGAACGTGTCGCACTTGTCCGCCGTGCAGCTCGAGTCATTCGGGTCGCTGCACGCGCATGAGCCGTTGAGACACGCGTGACGGGTGAAAGGTTTGAACTTCACACCCCAGACACAGCGAGCTCGCGCGAAGTCGCACGCGAACTTGAACTTTCTGACATCGCCGCGTCGGCGAAGACCTGCGCCAGCGCCATGATGGTGTGCTGCGGGTTGACGCCCAGGTTGGTGGGAATCACCGAGGCGTCCGCCACCACGAGGTGCTGGGTACCGTGCACGCGGCCCAGGCCGTCGGTGACGCTGGTCTTCTCGTCTGTGCCCATCACGCAGCCACCAAAGAGGTGGCTCAAGATGGCGATGTAGTGGCGCGGGTCGAGCGGTGCGTCGTCGAGCAGGCCGAGCTGGTCGGGCTTCAACTCGTAGGGCAGCCCAAAGATGCCGGGGATGATGGTCTTCGCGCCCGCGGCGAAGTGCTGCTGGCCCAGCAGCTTCATGCCCTCGCGAAAGCGGAGCATGTCGGCTTTGTCGAGCGTGTAGTGCACGACGGGTTTGCCGCTGAAGAACGACTTCTTCACCACGCCGGTGGTCTCCGCGCGCACTGCGTGGCACCACATGGTGATGTGGCGGTAGCGGGCCAGGCGCTCCATCAGCTCGACGCCGCCGCCCGAGAGCCGGCTCGACACCAGCTCAGGTGGAATCGCCAGCGTCTCGAGTTTGAGACCGGGGCTGGTGCGGAAGGCGGTGGAGGCCCAGCCCTGGGTCGCGCCCACGTTCATGTCGACCGGCTCGTCGTAACAACCGAACACGCCGGTGCCGGGGTGGGAGCGAAAGTATTTTCCGAGCGCAGGCAACTTGAGGCCCGAGCGCATGAGCAGCACGGGCGAGTGCGTGACGGAAGCGGCGATCACCACGGCCTTGCGCGCGCGCACCGTGAAGGTGGCGCCGGGGTTGTGGGTGCCGGGGTGCACGAATCGCCCGGTGACGCCGATGGCCCGCGTGCCTTCGAAGAGCACCCGGTCGACGGGCGCACACGAGATGACGGTGCCGCCCTTCTTCATCACCTCGGGCACGAAGGTGATCGCCATGCTCTGCTTCTTCTTCTCGCGGCACCCTTGCAGGCAAGCGCCTGCGCCGCTGCAGCCCTTCGTGTAGCGGAGCATCGGGTGCGACCCCGGCCAACCCAGCGCGGCCTCGCCCTTCTTCGCGAGCACATTGGCGCGGCCCCACCCTGCCCCGCCCGACTCTTCGACCCAGAGATCCTTTTCCAGCTGATCCTGCTTCGCGCGAACACGCAGCTCGAGGTCGTCGATGCCGTGCTCGGCCTTCCATTGCTCGAAGATGTCGGCGGGCGTGCGCACGCAGATGGCGGAGTTGATCACCGTCGTGCCGCCCATCGTGCGCGCCTGCACCACCGGCCACAGGGCGCGGCCCCGGGTGACCTGCGAGTTCCACTCGTCCATCAGGTCGCGCATCGCGCCGTAAGCGGTGTGCGGGTAGTCCTCAGGTTCGCGCCAGGCGCCCGCTTCGATCAACGCCACGCTGCGGCCGGCGCGCGCGAAGGTGACCGCGGCGGCGGCGCCTCCTGCACCCGACCCCACCACCACGAAGTCGAAGCTCGCTTCGAAGTCTTCGCCGGGCGCGCGGTACGCGACGTGGCTCACGTGGTCCTCCAGCTACCGGGATCTTTCGGCAACACGGGGAGCGCCAGGCGTCTTCGCACTTCGGGGTCAGCGCCCCAGCAGAGGCCCGCGCACAGCTTCACCAGGAACACGGCCTGCCGCAGCAGGTAGAAGCGCGTGGTCATGATGCGCGAGGCGTGTCTGTCTTTGAGCTTCGCGGGAAGCAGGAAAGCGGGCAGCGGCAGGTAGACCGTCATCAGCGGCGTCAGGTGAAAGAGGATCGCGCCAGCCACCGTGCCGAACCAGATCAACGGAGGGCTCTCGCGTTTGAACGCAGCCAGGTGCACATCGAGCCCGCAGTCTTCGATGCCCGGAAGGTTCGGTATGCGCGGGTACGTCATCACGATGGCGGACCGCAACAACCAGAGCATGCGCTGGCAGTAGCACGATCTCTGAGTACGCTGCCCCCGCCTCTCTCGCCTGTCGGTCAGGAGTCACCCCATGAACGGCCTCATGATGGATCAGCCGCTGCTGATTTCTTCTCAGCTCGAGTTCGCCTCCCGATTTCATTCCCACGTCGAGGTCGTCACCCGCACCGTCGAAGGGCCCATCGTGCGCACCACCTGGGGCACGGTCGCCCAGCGCGTTCGCAGGCTCGCCAACGCGTTGGTGGGCCTGGGCGTCAAGCCCGGCGATCGCCTCGCCACGCTCGCGTGGAATACCCAACGGCACCTCGAGCTCTACTTCGCGGTCTCTGGCATCGGAGCGGTGCTGCACACCATCAATCCGCGGCTGCCGCCTGATCAGCTCGCCTTCATCGTGAACCACGCCGGTGACTCGATGCTGTTCTTCGACACCACCTTTCTACCGTTGGCCAAACACCTCGCCAGCGTGCCCACCCCGCTGCAGCACTTCATCGCGCTGACCGATGACGCGCACATGCCCGAGAGTTCAGGGCTGCCGAACCTGCGTGCGTATGAGCTGCTGCTGCCTCACCAGCCCGACACCTTCGAGTGGCCGAAGCTCGACGAGAACACGGCGTCGTCGCTCTGTTACACCTCGGGCACCGTCGGCCTGCCGAAGGGCGTGCTGTACTCGCATCGCAGCACGGTGCTGCACAGCTTTGCGATCGCGATGGTCGATGCGCTGGCGATCTCGGCGCAAGACGTCACGCTGCCGGTGGTGCCCATGTTCCACGTCAACGCGTGGGGTGTGCCGTACGCCGCGGCGATGGTGGGCTCGAAGCTGGTGCTCCCCGGCGCGGGTATGGATGGGAAGAGCCTGCTCGAGCTGATCGAGACCGAGCGCGTCACCAGCGCGCTGGGTGTACCGACGGTCTGGCTGGGTCTGCTCGCGGCCGCGAAGACCGCGGGCAAGAAGATGAGCTCGTTGCGGCAGGTGGTGATCGGCGGCAGCGCGTGTCCACCCTCGATGATCACCGCGTTCCAGGAAGAGCACGGCGCGAAGGTGCTGCACGCGTGGGGCATGACTGAGATGAGCCCGCTGGGCACGGCCTGCCGCTTGTTGCCCAAACACGCGAACGCCACGGCGCAAGAGAAGCTGGCCGTGCAGATGAAACAGGGCCGGCCGATCTTCGGGGTCGATCTGCGGCTGGTCGATGACTCGGGCTCGGTGGTGCCGCATGACGGCACGACCTCAGGTCATCTGCAGACGAAGGGCCTGTGGATCGCCAGCGGGTACTTCAAGAGCGACGACCGCACGCAGCACCAGGATGGGTGGTTCTACACGGGCGACATCGCCACCATCGATGGTGATGGGTACATGCAGATCACGGATCGCAGCAAGGACGTGATCAAGTCGGGCGGAGAGTGGATCAGCTCGATCGATCTCGAACACACCGCGATGTTGCACCCGGCCGTGGCGCAGGCGGCCGCGATCGGCGTGGCGCACGAGCGGTGGGGCGAACGGCCGCTGCTGGTGGTGGTGAAGCAGAAAGATCAGGAAGTCACCAAGGAGGCGCTCAAGGAGTTCCTCGAGGCGAAGCTGGTGAAGTGGTGGATGCCCGATGCGATCGAGTTCGTCGAGGCGTTGCCGATCGGGCCGACCGGGAAGGTGCTCAAGCGAGCGCTGCGCGAGAAGTTTGCCGGCTACAAGCTTTGAAGCCTGAAAGCGCCCTCACCCCGGCTCATTCGCGATCGACGAGGTAGCGCATGAACATGCTGCGCACGACCAACGCGACCGCGATCAAGCCGACCACCAGGCCGAACAACGCGTTCATGCGCGGCGGCTGCCGGCCCTGCTCGAGGACCACCGCATCATCCGCAGTGAGCACGCCCAGCGCCGACCGCGCCGCCACGCTCTTCACCGGCTCGACGTAGCCCGTGAGCGTCCTGGGCTCGAGGAGCTTGTCGATCGCCGCCTGGTTGAGCTGCAGGTACGCGTCGACCTCGTCGGGGTTCGCGAGGCGATCGATGCCGTCCATCAGGGTGAGCAACTCCTTGTCGGTGGTCGCCACCACGCCGCGCGGGGGCACCATGGGCTCGTCACCGGTGAAGAGGGGAATGAACAATTCCATGTAGTGCTCGCCGCTCACGCCGCCATCACGCAGCGAGCGCCAGCCCTTCCACTTGCGCGACGCGGCCTCCGTCAGGTCGAGCTTACAGCCCGAAAGCGTCACCCAGCGCGCGCCCGAGGGATCCGCGAGCCATTCGGTGCAGCCCCGCTCTACCGGCCTGATGCGCGCGGCTTCACGCAGATCCGCCACGCTGATGAACAAGACGAACAACCCAAACCCGAGCAGCAGCACCGTGCCCATCGCGCCGCCCCAACCGTTCTCCGCACCGAGCATCCGCTTGAGGGTCATCAACGCTCCAGCGGCCAGTAGACGCGCAGCAACGTACGCGCGGGGCAGTTGTTGCGCACGACGGTCACCACGTCGCCTTCACGGGTCAGGGGGTAGGGGCGCTCCTTGCCGGTGGTCAGGTTGGTGATCGACGCGAACGGCTTCGTCTTCACAGGGCCCAGATGAACCCGCAGGCGCGCCACGTCAGCGCGTGACCGGTTGAGCAGCTCGACCGACTCGTAGGCCTGACCCCGCTGCGATGCGTGCGCCTCGTGCAGATTGGCGAACACGCCGCCTTCCACTGTCCAGCTCGCCGCGCCGTCTTTGGGTATCTTCACGCGCGCGGGGCATTTTGCGTCGTTCCACTGCACGCCGTCGACGACGAGATCTCGCGCCACCGCACCCGGCGGCCCCTCGAGTACTTCCCAATATTCCGCCAGCCACGCGCGCGGGTGTGAAGCGAGCCTGCGCTGCGTCACCACGTCGAGCCGGCCCAGGTGCGCCTTCGAAGGCGTCAGCGTGGCCTCGAGTTCGTTGACCGTGAGCACCGGATGAAACTGCGCCTCGCGCAACGCGGGCAGCTCGAGTGACCACTGCCGGCCGTCGCGCGTGGCGGTGACCAGCGTGCGAGGCGAGCTGTGGCGATCGGCCTGAAACGGAGACCACGCCTGAGAGGTCACCTCGATGCGCGTTCCATCGAGCTCGACGAAGTTCACCGACGGCCACAGTTTGGGCGCCTCTTCGTAATCACCGCCAGCCCAGTCCTGCGCGATGCCGCAGCTGCCTGCGCTGGTGATCAGAAGATCGGCGTCACCGTCGAGGCCCTTGAGCAAGCGCACCGTGGCGTAGTGCTTGTGACCATGCAGCACCACCACCGCGCGGCCGAGCGTCTGCAAGGTGGTGAGCGCTGAACCTGCACCCAGCGCCGTCATGGTGAGCTCTTCGCGATCTCCGTTGCTCACCAGCCAGGGCAACACCGTACCGACGAGGAACTTCTGCAGCGGCGGCCGGCCGGTGGTGACGATCGCCGAGGTGTCGGTGACCGGCGTGGGAATGAGGTGATGGTGCAGCAGGAAGAGCAACGGCCGCTCAGGGTCACCGCTGGCCAGCTCGCTGCCGATCTGCAGCAGGTCGGCCTGACGGATGACGCCTCCCGCCGACGCGATGCCCGTAGGCAGGTAGGTCGAGTCGTACGCCACCACGTCGCACGGGAAGCCGGGCAGCGGCACGTGCTGCGCGAGGAAGGGCGTGTGGGCCCCGAGCACCTGAATGTCCGTGCGTGAAGCGACCTTGGCGGTGAGCTCGTCGAACAGCTCTTTGCGGTACGGCGCGAAGACACCTTCCGCGCGGCGATCGTGGTTGCCGGGGAGAATGATGGTTGGCCTGGGCCCTCCGAGCTGCGCTTCGATGCCCGCGTGCAGCCGCAAGAAACCTTCGACGAGCCCGGGCGATGGCTCGTTGGTGTCGAAGACGTCGCCGGTGAAGACGATGGCGTCGACCTGCCGACCGCGGAAGGCACCCATGAGCCCTTCGTAGATGCGGGGCTGCAGCACTGGATTGGCGCCGTAGTGAAGATCCGACAGGTGCGCGATGCGTCGCATGGGCGGGCGCACCCTAGCGAGGCTGGCCGTCGGCTGGGAAAATAGGACCACCGCTCAAGGCAAGTCTTGTCACACCGACATTCGGCTGGTTTCGCCGTTGTGCACTTAGCGCATGACTTCCACGTCGTACGTGCGCGCGACCGGCGCGGTGATGGCCAGAAAACCACCGGGGAAATCCAGCGACTTCCCACTGGCCAATCGCGCCACTGGGTTGAGGCCTGAGCGATCGACACAGCCACGTTGCGTCGCGATGGTGCAATCGGGCATCGCCACGCCGTTCTCGATGAAGCCCGTCGAGTCACCCCGAATCACCACGTACCGGGTGCCATCGCGCTCGAAGAACTCGCTCCGCCCGCCCGGCACCACGAACAACGAACGTTCATTCTTCACGTCGTTCAAGTCGACCGTCGGAGGCGCCGCGTCGATCAGCGTCTCCACCCGGGAAGGCAGCCGTGGAATGCACGTGCCCTTGCGCAGGAAGACCGGCAGCTCAGAGACGGCGGCGGTCACCATCAGATCAACCGGCCCAACGGCGCGCGTCAGCCCATCCCACGAGACCCAGTCGCCTTCAGGCAGATACACCGAGCGGCTCACCGCACCTTCATCGACCACCGGCGCCACGAGCAGCGCGCCACCCAGGAAGTACTGATCAGCGATCGTCCAACCGCGATCATCACTGGGCTGAGCCATCGCCAGCGCGCGCACGATCGGCACGCCCGTCGCTTCCGCTTCAGCCGAGTGTGCATCGAGGTACGGGTAGAGCTGAATGTGGAACTGCGCCCACCGCTTGTAGTGCGCGAGCGTCTCTGCGTCGGAGTCGAGCTTCCAGTTTCTCCGCGCATCGATGCCGTGGTGCGTGCGCATCACCGGGGTCAACGCGCCGAGCGAGACCCAGCGAAAGAAGAGCTCCTTGGTCGAGGGCGGGTTGGTGGCTGACTGGTACCCGGCGATGTCGTGCGCGTACATGCTCACGCCGGCGAGCCCTAAGTTGATGCCCATCGGAATGACCGTCGGCAGGCCATCGTCTTTCTGGAAGCTGGTGCGTTGATCACCCGCCCAGACCACCGGCGTGACCAGGTTGCTGCCCAGCCAGCCTGCGCGCGCGAAGAAGGTGCGTTGCACTTTGTCGGCGGCCCGTTCTTCCATCACTTCTTGATTGAGCTGCGCCCACTCACGCGCGTAGCGGTTGTGGGCCTGGAGCGGATCTTCACGACTCGAAAGCACCGCGTCGTGCGGCAGCCACTCGCCATAGTCCGCCATCCACCCGGTGAAGCCCACGTCGAGCGCCTTGCGCAGATAGCTCTTCACCCACTCACGTGTTTCGACGCGGGAAAGATCGGCGAGGCCCGTCGGTTTGAAGGTGACGCCGCTGAACAGGTACACGCCGCCATCGGGGCTCTGCACGAGGTGACCACCGTCGATCGCCTCGGCCATGATGCGCGTCTCGTCGACCACGAAGGTGTTGAAGTACGCCTGCCACGAGAAGCCTCCATCGTTCAGCTCGGCGGCCAGCGCTTCGGCGTCGGGGTACAGCGTGCGATCGGTGTCCCACTCTTCGACCAGCCGGTAGCCGCTGGGTTCATCGGTGCCGCCGCGAAAATCTTCAGTCCAAATCGCCGACGAAGGAATGTCGTTGTCGCGCAACAACCTCGCCACGCGCCGCACTTCTGCGGGGCCGAACACGGCGTCGTTCCACGGCGCGAAGGCCATCGGAGGTGGTCGCATCGGCCGGCCCAGCACGGTGCGCGTCGCACGCGAGACGGCTGCTGCGGGAGCACCTTCGTAGAGCCAGAGCGTGAACTTGTTGCTCCACACCTCGATGCGAAAGACGTCTTCCCGGCTGCTGCAGACGTCGAACACTGAGCGCGCGTCGCTGCCGACCAGGCCCTGGTAGCCGCGATTCGAAGTCCACGTGGGGAGCCCGAAGCTCGACGCGTGCCGGGTGCCCACCAGAAACCAG
>JAYTAT010000528.1:0-9207 GCA_043737315.1 Archangium sp. | reverse complement strand
CGTCGCCGCTGCTGATGGTGTCGACCGCGCTGCTGCCCACGATGCGGTTGGCCGAGACGTTGCCCGTCACGTTGCACGCCGTGCCGGTGGGGCAGGTGAGGTTCTCGACGTCGAGGCCGATGATCTTACCGGCCTGCGAAGCCACGCCGCTCATGGTCGCCGTGACGGCTGCGCCGTAGGTCGCGAAGGTCACGGTGTCGATGCCCGCGCCGCCCGCGATGGTGTCAGCGCCCGCGCCGATGCCGGCCGTCGCGCCCATGATGAAGCTGTCGTCGCCCGCGCCACCCGCCAACACGTCGGCGCCCTGGCCGCCGGTGATGACGTTGTCGAGGCCATTGCCGGTCACCGTGCAGACCACCGCGGCGGTGGGGCAGATGAAGTTCTCGACGTCGTCGCGCACGGTGTCGTTCTCGGCGGTGTTGCCGTCGTTGGCGGCGTTCAGATCCATCGTCACCACCACGAGCTCGAGGCGTGAGGCATAGGTGACCGTGTCGGTGCCCGCTTCGCCGTAGACGGTGTCAGCGCCGGCACCCGTGCTGGCGAGCAGGCCCATGTCGAAGGTGTCATTGCCCGCGCCGCCGTAGAAGGTCTGTGCCCCCGCTTCGCCCGTGAAGCTGTCGGCGCCCGAACCGCCCCTGACGATCTCCACGTCGACCTTGATGTCGTCGGTCTCGGTCGCCGTCTCACCGTCGGCCGCGCCCGCGCCCACCGTGATGGTCAACACCGCCGAGCGGGTCGCGTAGGTCACGCTGTCGCCCGTGCCCGCGCCGCCGTTGTAGACGTCGCCGTCGGTGTTCACGGTGCCACCGTTCATGGTGTCGTTACCGAGGTCGCCGTAGAAGGTGTCGTTGCCGTCGCCGCCGGTGAGCGTGTCGTCACCCGCGCCGCCATAGACGGTGAGGGGGCCGGTGAACGCCGCGCCGCCGGTGCCGTACGTGCCGCTGAGCGCGTTGAACACGTCGTTGCCGCCGCCGAGGCTGAAGGTCTTGGCGATGGTGCCCGAGCCCGTGACCTGAATGTCCTTGAACGCGTCGATGTTGAACGAGACGCCCATCGCCAGCGCAGTGCCGCCGACGGTGATGGTGTCGATCGCGGAGCCCACACCACGAACCTTGAAGACGTCGGCGCCCGCGCCCATCGCCACGGTGATGCCCGGCGCAGACACGGTGCCCGGCGCGAAGGTGCCGTTGGCAAAGTCGAGGATGACGGTCTCAGCGCCCGCGGCGCCGGTGATGGCGACGTTCTTCACGGCGGCCGCAGTGGCGCCCGTGGCAAACACGTCGTTGACCAGGATGTTGCCGCTGACGGCGTGCTTCGAGATGATCGCCGTCTCACTCGAAGCGAGCACCACGGTCAGCGTGCCGGTCGCGAACACGGGGGCCGTGCCGAGCGCGGTCAGGGGCGAGGCGATCTCTTCGACGCCGGAGACATCGCCGAACTCTTCGGCGGTCTCGGAGGGACCACAACCAAACAACGAGAAGGCAACGAGGCCTCCAACGATAGCCAACAGGTTCTTGCGCATGTGTTGCTCCTTCAGGGTGGGGGCGGGAAAGACGACTCCACGCCGTTGAGGACGGCTCGTCCCTGCTGAGCAATCGACACGCCAGCGCCCGAGCTGAAGGGCGCGCGATTCGATCTGCAGGGTTGGCGCGTCGATCAGAAAGCCCCGGCAGGATCTTCCGAGGTCACGACCTACCCGACCCTGGCGCACGACCTCGCGTCAGCGCTCTGAGGTTTGCCCAATGACGGTCATTGCGAGGCGCCCCTGCCTCGGGGAGAGTCGGGGCACGTGAAGGCCTTGCTCCTCGTCATGATCTTGTCGTGCACCGCCTTCGCGCAGACCGCCCGGCCGCCCGCCAACGCGACCACCGAGTCGTCGCGCCTGGGCGCCGAGTACTTCGTGCAACGCGCCGGCGCCGCGTGGACCTACCAGCTGGGCAAGGGCAAGGGCCGCGTGACCATCGTCAGCTTTCTCGAGTGGCGCGCGCAGGTGAGCATCGCGCTGGGCAAGATTTCCGGCGGCGCCACCTGGCGGGTCAAAGAAGGCGCCTGGCTCGAGCGCAGCGGCCTGCGGGGTGAACACGAGGCGGTGATTCTTCCGGCTGTGATGTCGCGAGGCACGCGCTGGCAAGACGTGGCGTCGATCGAACGTGGCGGCTCGCGGCCGTCGTCCTTCGAGGTGCTGGCGTTGGAGGCCCAGGTCGAGCTGCCCACGGGGCTGACCGTCGAACATTGCCTGGCCGTGCTCGAGATGCCCGAAGGCGGCGGCGATGCGTACACGCACTACTACGCGCCCAACATCGGCAAGGTCGCCGTGCAGGGGCCCGAGGGCTGGGTGTACCGGCTGGTGGAATTTCGCAGCGGCGCGCGGGGTCACTCCGAGTGAACGCTCCCCGGCTCGCGGCGCTCTGTGCCGTGGTGCTGGCAAGCCAGGGCTGCCGCGGCTTTCAAGAGGCGGCCCTCAAACAGCGCCTCACCCAGAGACGGTTCTTCGCCGCGCGCGAGGTGAAGAAGCCGCTCGCCGAGATCGACACCTTCCTCACCTCACGCAAGCAAGACGTCGTGCGCTCCTGGTGTGAGCTGTGTCTGGTCAGCGCGCTCAAAAACCCCGATGGCAGCCGTACCTATTGCCTGAGCAGTCATGAAGAAGAGAGCTGCGTGGTGGCGCGCAGCACGCCTTCGGGCGGTACCCGCTTCGAGCCGGTGCCGGGCGGTCCGTTGCCTTCGGCCCAGGTGGTGCGCTCGTTGTGGAACAACGTCGACTTCGAAGCCTCCATCGCCTCCGAGCTGAACTCCGAGGAGCAGATAGCCGAGCTGGCCGCCGAAGAAGAAGAACAGTTCATCCCGAGGTGGAGCTTCGTTGCCGGGGCCAAGACGGGCGCGGTGGTCTCGTACGATCCACCCAGCTTCACCTTCGGTGGTCAGGTGGGCTTCCGGTACTGGGGCAGCCTCTTCGTGGTGCCCGGGGCGGTGTTCGAGGTGGAGAGCATGATTCAAGCGGGGCGCACCCTGGCGACCGTCGGCGCCCAGGGCCGCATCGAGCTGAGCTTGTGGAGCGATGAGAACGCCCGTCTGGCGAATCTCCCACGCATCAGTTTCCTCATGTCGGCGGGACCGCTGGTGGGCCTGGGCAGGAACGCATCACTCGGCGGGCGCGCGGTGCTCGGCCTGCACCTCATTCATCTGGGCCGCTTCTTGACGCCCTTTTTCTTCGAGCTGGGTTTTCAGGCCCTCGAGGTCGATGAGCAGACCGCCACCGGCCTGCGCATCGCGGTCGGCCTGGGTTTCTAAAGCCTTGAAAAGAAAATCAACGGGGCGGTTTGCCACGGGCATTTTCACCACTACAACGCATGCTCTGTCTTTTGGGGGCAACACCTTCTCTTCAAGGAGCCGAAACCGATGCGAATTCTCCGTGCGATGACTCTGTGTGCCGCTCTGGCCGCTGCTGGTTGTGCCACCACCTACGAAGCGAAGTGGGATGAGAAGCCCGCCGCCGCGCCGGCCGCCGCCGAAGCCGTAGCCACTGCCAGCAGCGAAGGTGACGCCGCCTGGGCGCAGCGCGGTGAGAAGGCCAAGCTCATCGAGGCGATCACCAAGTGGGAAGCGGCGTTCGAGAAGGCGCCCAGCACCGACATCGCCAACAAGCTGGCCCGCGCGCACTACCTGCTGGGCGACGGCTACTACGTGCTCGAGAACAACGCCGAAGGCCGCGACGCCGAGTACCAGAAGGGTCTTGACTGGGCGACGCGCTCGCTCAAGCTGTCAGCGCCTGAATTCACCAAGGCGATGGCCGACGGCAAGAAACACCCCGAGGCGATCAGCCTGGCCACCAAAGACTCGGTGCCCGCGATGTACTGGTACGCCACCAACCTCGGGAAGTGGGCGGCCACCAAGGGCTTCGCCACGCGCCTTCGGTACAAGGACGACATCAAGGCGACGATGACGCAGGTGAAGTCGCTCGACGAGATGTTCTTCTACGCCGCGCCCTGGCGGTACTTCGGCAGCTTCGAGGCCGTCACCGCGGGCCTGGCCGGCGGCTCGCTCGAGAAGAGCGAAGAGAACTTCAAGAAGGCCGTCGAGCTCGCGCCCAACTACCTCGGCACCAAGGTGCTCTGGGCCGACTACCTGTGCACCAAGAAGCAGGACAAGGCGACCTTCAAGAAGCTGCTCGAGGAGGTCATCGCCGCCGACGCGAAGATCGACCCCGCGATCGAGCCGGAGAACCGCATCGAGCAGG
Organism: Archangium sp.; assembly: GCA_043737315.1. Lineage (GTDB taxonomy): Bacteria > Myxococcota > Myxococcia > Myxococcales > Myxococcaceae > Archangium_A. Next base: position 4,970 of record JAYTAT010000528.1, on the reverse strand, counting down.
CCAAGGCCAAAAAGCTGCTCGCCGAGATCGACGAGAAGTTCTGAGCATCACGTCATTCCAGGGGTGACCATGCGTTCTTTCATCGCCGCAGTCGTGCTGTGCGCTCTGTCTGCTTCGGCAGCCGAGCCCGAGTTCGTCGTCAAGCTGGCCACCGTGGCGCCCGAGGGCAGCCCCTGGGCCATGGGCCTCGTGGAGTTCAAGAAGCGGGCGGAAGAAGCAGGCAAGGGCCGGCTCAAGATCAAGCTCTTCCTGGGCGGCACGCTGGGTGACGAGAACGACACCGTGATGGCGGTCAAGCGCGGCCAGATTCAGGCGTTCGGTGGCAGCACCGGCGCGCTGGCCTCGCAGGTGCCCGAGTTCAACGTGCTCGAGCTGCCCTATCTCTTCGACCGCGTCGAAGAGGCCGACTACGTGCTCGATAAGATCGTCAAAACAGACATCGCCAGGGCCTGCAGCGATCGCGGCATCACCTTCGGGTTCTGGAGCGAGAACGGCTACCGCTCGTTCGGCGGCAAGTTCAAGGTCACCAGCCCAGAAGATTTGAAGGGCCGCAAGATGCGCAGCCAGGACAACCCGATTCACCTCGCCATGTACCGCGCGTTTGGTGGCTCGCCGGTTCCCATTCCCACCACCGAGGTGCTCACCGCGCTGCAGACGGGCGCGGTCGACGGGTACGACCAATCGGCGCTCTACCTGTTCGCGGCCTCGTGGCACACGGCGTCGGCGTTCTACAGCGTGACCAACCACATCTATCAACCGGCCGCGATCGTCTACAACAAGGCCGCGTGGGACTCGTACCCCAAGGAAATTCAGACTGCGCTGACCGAGGCAGGTCTGGCCGTCGAAGGTGATCTCCGCAAGAAGGTGCGCGCGATGGTGCCCATCCTGCTCGAGAACGTGCAGGAGCTCGGCGTGAAGGTGAACGTGCTCACGCCCGCTGAGCTCGCCCCGTTCGTGAAGCTCGGCGCCAAGGCCCGGGCCGACTACGTGAAGGGCGCTCCGAAGAGCGAGAAGGCTCTCTACGAGAAGATGATCAAGGGCCTCACCGACTTCCGCGCAGGCAAGGCGAAGTGAGTCTGAAGGTCACTGCGGGTAAGCCGACGCTCAGTGATCGCGTCTTCCGCCTGGAGCAACGTTTCGTCGCCCTCGCCCTCGCCGTGATGGGGGTGGTGGTATTTTTCGACGTGGTGCACCGGGTGGCCTCACGCGAGCTGACCCCGGCGTGGAAGCTCGTCTGGTTCGTCGGCGGCGTGGTGCTGGTCTCTGGCGGGCTGCAGCTGCGCGGCGAAGGAAGAGGAATTCTCACCTGGGCCAGGGCGGCCGGGGTGGTGGTCGTCTGCTGGGCGGGGCTGCGCTTGTTTCTCTTCGCCATCCCCAACGGCCTGGTGTGGAGCCAGACGCTGGGCCTGGTGCTCATGCTGTGGGTGGGCGTCATCGGCGCCAGCATGGCCACCCGCGAGCACCGGCACCTCGCGCTCGACCTCGGCAGCAAGGTGTGGCCCAAACGCCTGCTGCCCAGGGTGCAGGGGCTGGGCAACCTGGTCACCGCGGGCTTCTGCCTGGCGCTCGCGCTGCTGGCCTGCGTGAGTCTGAGAGATCATTTCCGTGACTACGCCGACACCGAAGGCGCGGGCGGGGTCTTCCCGGCGCTCGCCATTCCCAAGTGGATCGCGTTTGCCGGCGTGCCCATCGGGTTCTTCCTGATGACGGCCCGGTTCTTCGCGCAAGCCCTCGAGAGCTTCCGCGGCAAGGTCGAAGAAGACGACGCTTTGCACATGCTGGGGCTCGATACGAATGCAGACGAACCGGGGGGGAAGCAGCCGTGACGATCCTGGTGCTCTGTCTCATCGCGGTGCTGCTGCTGCTCGGCGCCCGGCTCTTCGTGGTGGTCGGCCTGGCCACGATGTTCTGCTTTTCCTTGATCCTCGGAGAAGGCCTCGACCCCGACAAGCTGGTGCGCATCGTCAACAAGATGGAGGGGCTGACGACCAAGAACGTCTTCCTCTCCATTCCCATGTTCGTGGCGGCGGGCACCGTGATGACCCGCGGCGGCATGGCGGCGCGCCTCATTCGCATCGCCACCTCGTTGGTGGGCTTCCTGCCGGGGGGGCTGGCCATCGCCTCGATCGTGGCCTGCATGATCTTCGCGGCGATCAGCGGCAGCTCGCCGGTCACGCTGGTGGCGGTGGGCACCGTGATGTTCCCGGCGCTGGTGGCGGCGCACTACCCGCGCGACGCGGCGATGGGCTTGCTGATGACGGCGGGCTCGCTGGGCTGTCTGCTCCCGCCGTCGATCGCCATGCTGATCTATTCGATCAGTGTCTCTGGCTCTTCGGGCGTCGACCCTTCCGACCTGTTCCTGGCCGGCTCCATTCCCGCGTTGGGCATCTCGGGGTTGCTCGCGGTCTACGCATTCTGGGTGGGGCACAAGTCAGGCGCCCCGCGGCAGGCCTTCTCGGTCAAAGAGTTCCTGGCGGCGCTGCGAGAAGGCGGCTTTGCCTTGTTGCTGCCGTTCATCGTGGTGGGCGGCATCTACTCGGGGCAGTTCACGCCCACCGAAGCGGGCTCGGTCGCGCTGATGTACTCGGTGATCGTCTGCACCCTGGTGCACCGCGAAATGAAGTTCAGCCAGCTGGCCGATGCGTTCTCGGAGAGCGCGATTCTCATCGGCAGCTTGATCCTCATCGTGGTGTTGGCGTTCGGGCTCAACGACTTTCTGGCTGAGATCGAAGCGGCGACGCGCATGGGCGTGTGGCTGCGTGCAGCGGGGCTCTCGCCGTTCGCGTTCTTGCTGGTGGTCAACGTGGCGTTGATCGCCATCGGCGCCTTGATGGACTCGGTGAGCGCGACGTTGATCTTCGCGCCGTTGCTCGCGCCCATCGCGGTCGGCGTCTACGGCATCGACCCGGTGCACTTCGCCGTCGTCTTCGTGGTGAACATGGAAATCGGCTACCTGATGCCCCCCGTCGCCACGAACCTGTTCGTCGGTGCGGCCATCTTCAAGGAGCCGTTCGGCAAGGTCGCGCGCGCGGTATTGCCCACTCTGGCCATCGTGTGCGTCGCGCTGGTGGCGCTGATGTACGTGCCCACCATCTCGACGGGCGCGCTCAACTTCAAGCGCGGTCAGCCGGTGTACACGGCGTTTCCGTGGGATGGAAAGCCAGCGTTGGTCGCCACGCCTCCCATGGGCGCGCCCGCTGATGGGGTCGCAGCGCCGAAGAAGAAGGCGATGACGATGGAAGAGATGATGCGAGCCGCCGACGACAAGCTGAAGCAGAACGAGGCGGACGCAGGCCCTTGATGTCTCTCTCCCCCACCTTGGGAGCGCGTCGGGTTTGCGCCTTCAGCGAGATGGGCGATGCACGCAAAGACCGACTCGCTCATCGCTCCGCAGGGCTGATCTGCTGACCTTCTCGCAGTCGCGCTGAGTGCCCCCAGGTGCACTCGGGTTTCTACAACGCGCGCTCGAGCTCCCATGCGGCGACCTTGAAGCCGGTCGTCTTGTAGAGGTCGCCCTCCGCACCCGCATCCGTGCGCAGCGTGGTGACCATCAACCGGCACCCACGCGACTTGAGATACGCCTCGGCCTCTTTGATCAACCGCTCGCGAATGCCGTGCGCCCGCCACGCGGGAGCGACCGTGAGCGCCTCCAACCGGCCGTGCTCTTCACCCGTGACCGGGTGCGTGCCGCGCACCCGCGCGATCGCCGCCCCAATTGCCCGGCCATCGAAGTCAGCCACCAACAAGCCTTCCGGCTCCTCCGTCAGCGCGCGCTCCAGCAGGCTGCGGTACGTCTCCATCCACCGGCTGCGAGCGGGGAAGCTGCGTACGGTTTCACCCTCGAGCGATTCGAGCACCGAGAGGTCTTGAACTTTCACGCGGCGAACGACGAGCGGCATGGCTGCGTCTGTTACCCGAACCCGGCGTAGACGATAAGCCTCCGTAATGACGTGGCGCGTCAGCATGCGTAGACATTCCGCCTACATTCGGCTACCTGCCCCCACCATGAGAACGACACTGTTGATGGGGCTGCTGTTCGTGGGTTGTGGCGTTGCCGAGGCCGAGCTGAACGACGTGGGCGCCGACGTCTCGTCTGAAGAAGGCGAGCTGGGTACCTTGACGCGCAGCTACGTGGTCCTCCGCCGTGACACTCGCCGCTGCGTCGCGCCGCTGTGTGGCGGCTACTGGGCGCACGACGTCAACCGCGCGACGGTCAACGAGCGGTACGTCAGCGCGCTCGACTTCTCCCTCTCTGACCTGCTGATGCCGGAAGACCAGGCCGACGTCACGGGCGCGCCGGACTTCGAAGTGGTGCTCTTCGGAAAGCTCGGCCCCAAGGAATTGCGCTTCAAGACGCGCACCTTCATCGTCACCAGCGCCTGGCGCGGCATGCCGGGCATCAAGTTCAACGAGCCGGCCGACACGTTCTTCCGCGTGGAGAGCGCGAACATTCAGTGCATCACCGCCCCGTGCCCCTCGCTGCGTGCGAGCAAGCTGCACACCACCGCCCAATTCCTTCACCACGACCTCGACGTGACCCGCGCGTCGGTGCCGTTGCTCGACCAGAACTGGCTGACCTTCCGCGTCATCGAGAAGGACGCGCTGGTCGCCGGCCGTTTCGTCGATGGCGCCACCGTCGGCGTGGGCAAAGAGAAGGTGCTCGAGGCGAGCCAGGTGTTCGTGCACCTGCCCGACCAGACGCAGTCGTGCCCGCGGTACGCGCTCGCCCAGTGCCCCGCCGGCAAGGCGAACGTCTTCACCCGCAACGAGAACCGCTGCCAGGTGCCCGCGGGCTGCGCGATGTCCGGCACCTGCCGCTTCCCGACGCCCACCTGCACCACGGGCTACAACCTCGTCTCGTGGCCGGGCGGTGCGTACTCTTGCACCCAGCACGCGTGCGACCCCGCGTTCCTCCACGATTGATCATCGGGTGAGGAGTGCGCCCGGGCCCTGCGCCCGGTGTTGATGTC
>JAYTAT010000527.1:0-9210 GCA_043737315.1 Archangium sp. | reverse complement strand
GAATCGAATACGGCGCCACCATCGTCTTGAGCCGGCCGTTCTGCTCGGCGTCGAGATACATGCGGCCGCCTCTCCGCTTGATGGTCCGTAAGGTGGTGGCCTGCTCGGGGAAACGCGCGGCGAGCACTTCGGTCACGCTCTGCGCGAAGTCATGAACCTGGTCGTGGGTGTAGCCGCGCGCGATGGGCACCAGCACGTGGAGCCCCCGTTTGCCCGAGGTCTTGGGCACACCCACCAGCTTGAGCTCGGTGAGCAACCCTCGCAGCGCCTGCGCCACCGGCACCAGCGCCTCCCAGCTTCCGTCGGGTGGATCGAAATCAAAGGCGACCCATTCGGGCTCGTCGAGCGAGGTGATGCGGCTGGATGGAATGTGCAGCGTGAGCGCCGACTGATTGGCCAGCCAATGCAGCGCTTCAGGGCGGTCGACGACGATCTGCCGCACGGTTTTGCCGGAGTGCTGCACCTGCGCAGTGCTGATCCACTCTGGCGTGGCCGCGGCATCGTGACGGAAGAAGCCGGGCTTCGTGATCCCCTGGGGCCACTGCTGCATCGAGATGGGCCTGCCGGCGAGCGCTGGCAGCATCACTTCGGTCACGAGCTCGTAGTACGCGCGGACGTCGGCTTTGGTGAAGCCCGCCGCGGGAAACATCACCCGCTCGCCGTGGGTCAGCGGCACGTTCTCCTGCTTCGAGTGCCACACGCCGAAGTTCGTACCGGTCGGCTCGGTGCCGAAGAAGCCGGTTTCAGGCGCCGCCTCTTGCGGCCCCTTGTCCTCCCGCAGGCCGAGGAACGAGGGATGCCGCAGCTTCCGGTCGCGTGTCCATTCTGAGAAACGCACCTGCGCCACGTGCCGGGGCGTGACCCAGTGTGCCTTGCGCAATCGCGGCGCACCTTCGACCGCGGTCTTCGCGATGTTATCGGGCGCCAGCAACTGAACCAGGCTCGCGCGCGTCTTCGTGTCGAAGCCCGTGCCCACCTTGCCGGCAAAGGCGAAGTGACCATGGTCGTGGACCGCGAGGAGCAATGCGCCGATGGCATCACTGCCACTCGAGTGGGGCGTCCACCCGACGATCGCCAGCTCGGCGGTGCTTACGCGCTTGAGTTTCAACCAGTCGTTGCCGCGCGTGCCCCGGTACAGCGAGCCTTTGCGCTTGGCGATGAGCCCTTCCCAGTCGTGCTTCTCTGCGGCTGCCAGCGCCTGGGCCGTCGTACCGGGCACACGCTCTGAGATGACCAGCGGCGGCTTCGCGTTGGCGAGCACCGACTCCAGCAGCTCGCGGCGTTCTTCCAGGGGGCGCTTGCGCTGGTCTTCCCCGTCGAGCCAGAGAAGATCGAAGGCCACGAACCGGTGCGCGGCCGAAGCGTCGCCCAGCGTCTGGAAGCTCGATCGTTCTCGCGCATCGAGCGCGATGATTTCGCCGTCGAGCACGGCGCTGCCCACCACGACGGAAGAGAACGCGCGCTCGAGGAACGGAAAGCGCGACGAAAAATCGAGCTGGTTGCGAGAGCGCACGGCGGTATGGCCACCCGAGATGGCTGCGAGCGCGCGGTAGCCGTCGTACTTCACCTCGAAGATGAAGTTCGCTTCAGGCGCGGTCTCCGCGTTCGAGAGCGTGGCCAACATCGGCGGCCACACGTTCTTCAGCAGCACCGCGGGCTCAAGCTGGCGCGCCGCCACGTTCTTGCGAAGGGGGCCGCGGGTGATTCGCCGGCCGCTCTTCACCGACTCTGGCCGCTCAGCGATCACGTCGAAACCGGGTTTCTCGGTGCCATCCTTCGCCTTGAAGAAGAGCCACTGCGCCTTGTCGCCTCGCGGCCGGGTGCGCACCAGGTGCCAACCCCCTTGCAGCTTTTCGCCCGTGAACTGAACGTGAAGGTGGCCCTTGTCTTTCTGCTGCTTGAACTGTCCCGCAGGCACCGTGTCGAAGGTTCCGCGATCCCAGATGATGGAGTCGCCCGCGCCATACTCGCCGTCAGGAATGCGCCCTTCGAAGTCACCGTACGCGAGCGGGTGATCTTCGGTCTCGACCGCCAGGCGCTTCTGCGCGGGGTCGTAGCTCGGACCTTTGGGGCACGCCCAGCTGCCCAGCACGCCTTCGCTTTCGAGCCGCAGGTCGTAATGAAGGCGGGTCGCGTCGTGTTTGTGGATCATGAAACGGAGCTGTTTTGAAGGCGCCGCCTTCGCAGAGGGGGCTGGCTCGCGGGTGACGCCGAAGTTTCGTTTGGCGCGGTACTTCGAGAGCGTGGATGCAATCCTGGCCATGAACCCCGCTCCTCCCGACCTGAAATGAAGAGTCGACATGAGTAGGCCCGGGGTGTGGCCATCATTTTGCGATGGCTCAAGCCCCGGGCCCGAACGCCTCACTGGTTACATGCTGCCACTGCGGCGGTTCTTCACTTCGCGCTCAACCGACTGCGCCATGTCGAGGTGGTGCTTGAGGGTAGGCAGGGTGTTGGTGGACCACGACTTCAGCTCGCTGTCTTCCCCACCCTTCGACTCACGCTCGAAGATGCGAATCGACTTCTTGTGGTTCTCGATGATGTTGCCGAGGTACTGGCGATCGAAGCGGTCGCCGGTCAGCTTGGCGAGATCGTCGTACTTCTTCTGCATCGGGCGCGGGAGTGCGCCGTAGGTGCTCGCCGAGTCGGTGTTCATGCGGTCGCCAGCGCCCATGCGCTCACCGCTCGCCGCAGGATCGCCCATGCTGGGAGGCGCGGCGGTCACGGTCGGGTCAGAACCCATGGTGCCCGGCGAACCAACCGAGCCCGACGCTCCACTGCCCGTACCGCTGCCCGTGGTCGAACCGACCGAGCCGGTCCCGGTCGAGCCGGTGCTCCCCGTGCCCATCGAGCCGCTGCTTCCCGTCGAGCCGGTGCTTCCGAGGCCGCCGCCCAGCGTCGTACCCGTCGTGTCGGAGTTGCTGCTTCCCGTCGAGCCGCTGCTACCCATCGAGCCGGTCGAGCCCTTGCCGCTACTCGCGCCGACGGACTGAATCGGAAGCACGATGCCCTTGTTGCCAGCGATCTCCTTGAGGGAATCGAACGCCTTCGTGTGGTCGTCGATCATCTGTTGAGCCAATTCTTTGACCGAAGGGTTGGTGCTCTGGCTCACGGCGAGCTGCGAGATCTTGATCTCGTTCACGCTGGCCAGGGCTGCCTCCTCGACGAACGCGGCGTCAGCCTTGCCCTTGTTCATGTCTTTGGTCCGGCTGTCGTCGGCGGCAAAGACACCGAGAGCCACAACGGCCCCCACCAAACTCATTTTCAGCGCTGATGAACGTCTCATGGTTTTGCTCCGGGTTTATTTCGAGTGCGGGTGGCAGTCGTCAGGCCCAGTGCCTCGATCGACGTCACCTTCTTCCGAAACTGAGCATTCAGCGTGCCACCAACCGCTTGATCCCTCGCATGGGCAGGTCAGCGCTTCGTTCTGTGAGGGGTGCAAGTTCCCCAGCGCACGTATCGCGGCGTCGACGGTCGGGGGCGGTGCATTTCGCGCGTGAGGGCGCGCACGTGGTCATCGCCTCCCTGTCTGAAGAGCCTGACGCCCAGCAGACACGGCGCATGATGGAAACGAAGGCGCGCAGTTTCTTCCCATTCGCGCCGATCTCGCCTCAGCGGCGAACTGCCACAGGGCGGTCGAGCGGGCCGTGGCGAAGTGGGGCGTGCACGAAGACGGTTTACCGACGCCAGTTCGATTGCGCGCTTTCGGAGATCGAGAGGCTGTTCTTCGCAGTGTTGGGCGGCCTGCGCGCGCGATCTCAGGCCAGCAGCTCGCCCACCACGCGCTGAAGCGCCTCGAAGGTGAAGGGCTTGCCGAGCAGCCGCACGCGATCTGCCGGCAGTGAAGACAGCTCACTGTCTTTGGGAAAGCCTGAGATCAACAACGCCCGCAATGACGGCTGCCGGGCGAGCAGCTCAGCGGCGAGCTCGTTGCCGCGCCGGCCGGGCAGCACGATGTCGGTGATCAACAAATCGAACCCGGCCTCGTAGCTGGCCAGACCTTCTTCCGCGCTGGCGGCCAGCGTGCACTGCAGGCCCAGCCGGCCCAGCAGGCGGGCAAGCATTCGGCGAATCGGGGCTTCGTCATCGATGACCAGCACGCGTCGGCCCTCGAAGCGGCGAACGATCGCCGGAAGCGGGGCGTGCTCCACGAGCACAGCGGGGTTTGGCAAGGTGAGGTGAAACACCGTGCCGCGCCCCGGCTCAGAGAACAAATGCACCGCGCCGCCATGCTCGCGCACCACGCCGAACACCGACGCCAGCCCCAGACCCGTGCCCTTGCCTTCTTCCTTGGTGGTGAAGAACGGCTCGAAGACGCGCGCGGCGTGCTCGGGCGCGATGCCGGTGCCCGTGTCGCGCACCGACACGCGCACGAAGGACCCCGGCACGAGCTCGAAGCCGCTGGCCTGACACCACTGCGCGTCGAGCACCACGTTCTCGGCCCTGAAGGTCATCGTGCCACCGGCGGGCATCGCGTCGCGGGCGTTCAAGGCGAGGTTGATGAGCGCGCTCTCGAGCGAGGCAGCGTCACCCATCACCAGGTCATTTTCTGCGAGCGCCTCCACCACCAGGCGGATGTTGGACGGCAGGGCGCGCTGCAGCAGCTTCGCTGACGACTCGAGCACGCCGTGCATCGAGACGGCTCTCCGCTCGAGGCTGGCCCGCCTTCCGAGCGTGAGCAGCCGCCGGGTCAACTCACCCGCGCCGCGGCCCGCCTCGAGAATGGTATCGAGGCTGTCCTTCACTCCGGCGGGGTCGCAGCCGGGCTCTGCGAGCTCGAGCCGCAGTGACTCCGTCGCAGCGAGGATGACCATCAGCGCGTTGTTGAAGTCATGTGCCACGCCGCCTGCGAGCTGACCTACGAGCTCGAGGCGTTGCGTGGCGCTCTTTCGTTCGCGCGCGAGCATCAGCTCGGTGACGTCGCGGCCCTCGGCGATGATGAAACGCAGCTGGCCTGCTTCGTCGCGAAAGGGCGAGAACGAGATGTCGACGGTGCGCCGGAGCTGCCTTGCGTCGAGGTACGTGGTCTCGAAGCGCGCCACGCCGTCTTTCGCGCGCGCGAGCGCCTGCACCACGTGAGCGCGTTCGGTCTCAGGCCACCACGCCATCTGACCAAAGGGTTTGCCCAGTATCTGCTCAGGGCGCAACGCACCGAAGTCGAGGGCAGCGCGGTTGACGCTCTCCACCAGCCCCTCTGGCGTGATCAACCCCATGAGGTGAGGCGTTTGATCGAACACCGCTTGAAACCGATGCGCTGCCTCGAGCCGGGCCGCCTGCTCTTGTCGCAGTTGGCGCTCGCGATCCTGGCTTCGCAACAACGCGTTGCGCAGCTGGCTGGGCGGGCTGGCTGAAGTGCCCCAGATGAGCGCCGTGAGCACCAGCAACATCACGTACTCGCCCGCCAGCGGCACCAGCGGCGGTTCGGTGAGTACGCCCGCGAGGCCCAGCGCGAAGTAGGTGGTGATCACCACCACGGTGATGACCGCCATCACCGTTGCGCCTCGCCGCCCGAAAGCCCAGCCGCACAAGGCCACCAGAAAAAAGAGCAACATCGCAGAGGGCGAGCGCACGCCGCCGTTGAAGGTCATCGCGATGAAGAGAACGATGCCCAGGCCCGCCATGAGCGCACCCACTGCAGGCAAGAGCCGATTGCGCCGCAGCAACATCAACCCCGCCACGCAGAAGCCTAACAAGACGAGGCTGGGCACTCCGCGCGACCACAGGCGGCTGAACATGCCGGTGACCAGCGAAGTGGTCAGGGTGACCAGCGACAGCACCGTGGTGGTCGGCAAGGCCCACCGCAGCACTTCTCGCAGGATGACTTCCTGCGCGGCACGGATGGGGTCTGGCTCGGTGCTCACCGCGCGCAGCATAGGCCCGCGCCGTCATGGCTTGGGGCGTACTGCGGCCTGCCCATCAGCGCGGGCATGGGGCCCGAACCGTGGCTCATGCGATGCACAACTGGTGAGCACAGCGACCCGTCGGCAAGGAGCAGCCCCATGGCAACCGTTTTGAACAGGAAGCTCGCCGTCATCACTGGCGCCTCGAGCGGCATCGGCTACGCGCTGGCCGAGCAGTGCGTGAAGCACGGCTTTGATGTGATGATTTGCGCCGACAGCGAGAAGCTCGACTCAGCCCGGCGGCGCCTCGAGACCTCCGGTGCATTGGTCTATGCCGTTCAGGAAGACCTCAGCACACCCGAAGGCGTGGAGCGGCTGTATCAACGCATCGTCGATACCGGCCGGCATGTCGATGCATTGATTCTCAATGCAGGCGTGGGGCTGGGGGGGCACTTCCTCGATACGCCACTCGATCGCGAGCTGCGCATGATCGCCCTCAACTGCGGGCACACCGTGCACCTCGCCAAGCGGGTGCTCAGCGACATGGTGGCCCACCACTCTGGCCGGGTGCTCATCACCGGTTCGATCGCGAGCACCGCGCCCACCCCATTCCAGGCAATCTACGGTGCGACCAAGGCCTTCGTGTATTCGTTTGGCGAGGCGCTTCGCGAAGAGCTCGAGGGGACCGGGGTGACGGTCACCACGCTGCAGCCCGGAGCCACCGCAACCGCCTTCTTCGAGCGCGCCGGCATGGAGGACACGCCGCTGGGTCATGAAGAAAAGGATGCGGCCTCCGAGGTGGCCAAGGATGGCTTTCAAGCGATGCTCGCAGGGAAGCCGTCGGTGCTCGGAGGCTCGTTCAAGAGCAAGGTGCAGGGGGCGCTCAATGAGCTGCTGCCCGAACCTCTCAAGGCCCGGCAGTACGCGAAGGAAGCGAAACCAGGCCCGGGCAAACGCTGATGAAGAGGCCCTCTGTCTGGGGGCCAGAGGGTCGGGCGCAGGGCTGTGGTATGGGCCCCGCCCATGAAGACGCTCATTTGTTCGCTGGTCGCGATCACCCTCGTGGCCGCGCGGCCCGCCGACGCCTGCACGAACTTCCTCATCTCGAAGGGCGCGAGCGCTGACGGCTCGACGATCATCACCTACGCGGCCGACGCCCACGAACTGTACGGCGAGCTCTACTTCTTCCCCGCCGCCATTCATGCACCCGGCGCCAAACGTGACGTCATCGAGTGGGACACCGGCAAGCTGCTGGGCCAGATCGACGAAGTGCCGCAGACGTACAGCGTCGTGGGCAACATGAACGAGCACCAGCTCGCGATCGCCGAGACCACCTGGGGCGGGCGTGGTGAGCTGGAGAACCCGGCGGGCACCGTCGACTACGGCAGCCTCATGTACATCGCACTCCAGCGCGCGAAGACGGCGCGCGAGGCGATCAAGGTCATCACCGATTTGACCGCGAAGTACGGGTATCACAGCACCGGAGAGTCCTTCTCCATCGCCGACCCCAACGAGGTCTGGCTGTTCGAGTTCATCGGCAAGGGCCCGGGCCAGAAGGGCGTGCTCTGGGTCGCGCGGAAGGTGCCTGACGGGTTCATCACGGGGCACGCGAACGCCGCGCGCATCCGCCAGTTCCCGCAGAACTCGCCTTCCGACACGCTCTACGCGCCCGACCTGATCTCCTTCGCGCGTGCCAGGGGTTGGTTCACCGGCAAGGACGCCGACTTCTCTTTCGCCGAGACGTACAACCCGACCGACTTCGGCGTGCGAAGGTTCTGCGACAGCCGGGTGTGGTGCATGTTTCGCCGCGCCGCGCCGAAGAACGAGCTGCCGCTGGGCTGGGTGGAAGGTGCTGACAAGAGCGCTGCACCGCTGCCGTTGTGGATCAAGCCCGACCGCAAGCTCACGGTCACCGACGTGATGGGCTTCATGCGAGATCACTTCGAGGGCACGCCACTCGACATGAGCAAAGACGTCGGCGCAGGCCCGTACGGGTTGCCGTACCGCTGGCGCCCGCTCACGTGGAAGGTCGACGACAAGGAGTTCCTCAACGAGCGCGCGGTCTCCACGCAGCAGACGGGCTTCTCATTCGTCTCGCAGTCGCGCAGCTGGTTGCCGAACGCGATCGGCGGGGTGTTGTGGTTCGGGGTCGATGACACCTCGGCCACGGTGTACTTCCCCGTTTACGCGGGCAGCACGGAGGTCTCGAAGCCGTTCGCGGTGGGCACCGGGTCGTTTCACAACGTCACGTGGGATTCCGCGTTCTGGGTGTTCAATCAGGTCTCGAACTTCTCGTACCTTCGTTACAGCGAGATGATCCGCGAGGTGACGAAGGCGCAACAGCAGCTCGAGTCGAAGTACCTGGGCGCGCAGGCCGACGTTGATTCCGCGGCGCTTGCGCTGCACAAGCAGTCGCCGCGGCTCGCTCGCGAATACCTCACGCGGTACTCGATGGCGGCGGGCGACGAAGTGGTCGCGCGGTGGAAGGAGCTCTCGAAGGAGTTGCTCTACAAGTACCTCGACGGCAACGTGAAGGATGCACAGGGCAAGGTGACGCATCCCGGCTATCCCGAGGGTTGGTACAAGGCGCTCGCGGCAGCGACGGGTGAGAAGCTGCGCACGCACACGACGCCTTCTGAAGAGGCCGCGGAAAAGGTGAAGAAAGAGAAGGCCAGGGCGACGGCGGAGAGCGTGATTGCGTTGTTGTCGGCTCGTGGTGTGGCCGTCGACGCGAAGCGAAAAGCCGACCTGCTCGCCACGGAGGATGTCGAGAAGCTCGAGGGCTGGTTGGTGAAGAGCGCGACTGCGAAGAGCGCAGCGCTGGTTTTTGAAGAGGCGAAGTAGCCCCTCACTCGAGGCGCGAGTCGACCGGGTTCGGGTTGCACATCACGTTGCTGACTTTCCCGGAACCAATTCCTGCCTTCGAAGACGAGCAAGTGGTGTGCCGGGTGCTAGAGCGTCGGCTCGATGGCCCACCTGTTCGAAGTGCAGATTTATTACGAAGACACCGACTTCTCCGGCGTCGTGTACCACGCGAACTACCTGCGATTTTTCGAGCGGGCGCGGGAGCACGTGCTCGGCGCAGGTGAACTGGTGCGCATGTGGCGCGAGGAGCAGAAGGGCTTCGTCGTCTACAAGGCCACGCAGCAGTTCAAAGAAGGCGCCGTGTTCGGCGACATCGTCGAGATCCAATCCGTGGCCAGGCTCGAGAGCGAGTACCGGGTGGTGTTCGACCAGAAGGCGATTCGCAAGAGTGATGGCCGGCTGCTGGTCGACGCGAGCATCGAGATGGTCTGCATCGATGGGGGCCGCAACCCCGTGCGGGTACCGCTCACCGAGAAGCTGCGCGCGATGATGGCCACCTGAGTCG
>JAYTAT010000526.1:0-3747 GCA_043737315.1 Archangium sp. | reverse complement strand
TGAGCGCGGGGCCGGCGAGGTGGCCTTGCTGCGCGAGCACCGATTTCACGTAGTCGGTGGGCGCGACGATCTGCACGCCCTTGCTCTCGAAGTAGCGCGCGACCGCGCGGAGCAGCTCGTCGTCGCGCAGACTGCGCAGCCCCGCGGCGATCTTCAGCATGCCGAAGTCGGGTCGCGCCTGGGTGAGCGAGCGGATGCGGCCGATGCCCCCGGCCATCACGGCTTTGTCCACGCCACGTTTCTTGAGTTCGGCGACGATCGCGTCGGCCTGGCCGACCTTCACGAAGAGCAGCGAGTTCACGAAGGGCCGCAGCGAGTCGTCGGCCTCACCTTCGAAGGCGACGGCATGCACGGCGAGCCCCTGGGCCTTCGCGGCCTCGGCAAAGAGGAAGGGGAGCCGGCCGTTGCCGGCGATGAGTCCGATTGCAGAAGTGATCAAGCCCTCTCCCCGACCCTTTCCCTCTCGAGGGAGAAGGTGACTTCAGCGGGTGATGCCGCGCTTGCTGTTGGTGATGAACTCGAGGAGCAACGCGATCTCAGAGTGCTGACCCATCTCGGCCTGCAGCTGAGAGAGCGCCTCGTTGAGCCCCATCTTCGAGCGAAAGAGCACCCGGTACGCGTCTTTGATGCGGGTCTGCTGCTCGTCGGTGTAGCCGTGCCGCTTGAGCCCCACCGCGTTGGGCCCGGCGAGCTCGGCGCGATCGCCTTGAGCGATGCAGTACGGCGGCACATCCATCACGGCCATGGTGCCGCCCGCGAGGAAGGCGTGTTTGCCGATGCGGCTGAATTGATGCACCGCCGACAGCCCACCCAGCGTGCAGTGATCGCCCACCTCGACGTGACCTGCGAGCGTCGCGGCGTTGGCCAGCACACAGCCGTTGCCCACGATGCAGTCGTGCGCCACGTGGGAGTACGCCATGAAGAGGTTCTTGCTGCCGATGCGGGTGACGCCGCCGCCGCCGACCGTACCGGTGTGCAGGGTGGTGAACTCGCGAATCTGGTTGTCGTCACCGATCACCAGCCTGGTGTTTTCGCCGGCGTATTTCAGATCCTGAGGGGGCGCCCCGATCGACGCGAGGTGAAAGATGCGGTTGCGCTCGCCGATGATGGTGTCGCCGTCGACGACGGTGTGCGCGCCGATGCTGGTGCCGGCGCCGATGCGCACCTGGGCCCCGATGATCGCGTAGGGGCCGATCTCCGCCGTCTCGTGAATGACCGCGCCCGGCGAAACGATGGCCGTGGGGTGGATGCTCACAGGGCGGCCCCCCCTTTCTTCACCGCGGTCGCGAGGAAGTCTGCCTCGGCCACCACCGCGCCTTCGACCGTGGCCACGCCCCGCTGCTTCCAGATGACGCCCTTCACGCGCACGACTTCAGCGGTGAGCGTGAGCCGGTCGCCGGGCACCACGGGCTTGCGGAACTTCGCGTTGTCGATCGCCATCAGGTAGATGACGAGGTCCTGCGGGTCGAGGCCCGAGCTCTTGTACGCGAGGAGCGCGCAGGCTTGCGCCAACGCCTCGAGGATCAACACGCCGGGCATCACGGGGTGACCGGGGAAATGGCCCTGGAAGAACTCCTCGTTGATGGTGACGTTCTTGAAAGCGACGAGCTTCTTGCCGGTCTCTATCTCCAGCACCCGATCGACCAGCAGGAACGGGTAGCGGTGCGCGAGCAGCTTCTGAATTTCTTTCACGTCCATCATGGCGAGGTCTTTCCCTTCTCGATCGCGTCGAGACGTTTCTTGAGGTCACGCAGCTCCCCTTGGAGCTCCGGCAATTTCTTGAACACCGCGATTGAGCGCATGTAAGCGCGGCTGGGTATCGAGGGCGTACCCATCACCACCGCGCCCGCGTCGACCTCTGAGATGACGCCCGCCTGCGCGCCGATCTTCGCCATGTCTCCGATGCGCAGGTGACCGGCGACGCCCACCTGGCCGGCGAGCACCACGCCCTTACCCAGCTCGGTCGTGCCCGCAAGCCCGACCTGCGCGCAGAGAATCGAGAGGGGGCCGACCGTCGAGTTGTGGCCAATCTGCACCAGGTTGTCGAGCTTCGAGCCCTTGCCCACCACCGTCTCGCCCGTGGTCGCGCGGTCGACGCACGAGCAGGCGCCGATCTCGACGTCGTCTTCCACGCGCACGATGCCCGCCTGCGGAATCTTCACGTGCTCGGGCACCGACATGTCGAGCGCGAAGCCGAAGCCGTCAGCGCCGATCACCGCGTTCGGGTGCAGCAGGCACCGCGCGCCGATGGTGCAACGATCGAGCACGCAGACGTTGGCGCAGAGCACCGTGCCTTCACCGATGCTGACGTGCTCGCCCAGGTACACGCCGGGGAAGAGCACCGCGCGCGCACCGACGTGCGAGCCCGCGCCCACCGAGACGAAATCCATCACGGTCGCTGTGGCGTCGATCTTCGCGGTGGGGTGAACGTTGGCGGTGGGCGAAATGCCAGGGGCGTACTTGCGGGCTGGCGAAAACGTCTGGGCCACGCGGGCGAAAGCGAGGTGAGGGTTTGCCACCACCACGTACGTCTTCTGGCCCCGAGGCGGCGCGCCAGGGTTGACCAACACCACCGAGGCCTTCGTGACCAAGAGCGCCTTCTTGTACTTCTGGTTGCCGAAGAAGGAGAGCTGACCTGGCTGCGCTTGTTCGAGGCCCGCAACGCCGGTGACCTCGAGCGAGCCGTCGCCGTCCACGGTACCGCCCACCAACGTCGCGAGCTGAGCTGCGGTCGTCACTTCGTGGGCGCGTCCTTCGGCGCGGCGGGTGCCACGGGCTGAGCCTTCACGCCCTTCACTGGAAACTTCTCGTTGTAGGTGCGCACCAGCTCGTTGGTGACGTCGAGGTTCGACTCGGCGAACACCAGCCCCGAGTCGGTCTTCTCGAACACCATCATGAGCCCCTCGCGTTTGGCGATGGCGGCGACGATGGGGTCCATCTTGTCGAAGATCTTCTTGAGCTCGGTGCGCTCCTTCTCGACGAACTCGACCTGGAGCTTCTGGCCCTTCTCGGAGATCTGCATCAGCCGGCCCTGGAGCTGCTTCATCTTCTCGATGCGCACCTCTTCGCTCATCGCCGAGGCCTGCCGGTCAAGAACCATGCCGTCTTCCCGCAGCTTCTTCTGCTCGGTCTCGAACTCGGCTTTGCGCTTGTCGATCTCGCCCTTGAGCTTGAACTTGGCGGCCTGGCCTTCGGAGACCTCCTGGAGAGCGCGCTGGAGGTCTACGTAGCCGACCTTCAGGTCAGCCAAAGCAGGGGTCGAGGCCAACGCGGCGATCAGGGAGAACGAAAGAACGGTACGACGCATTGGAAGACCTCTTGGAAAATCGGGCGCACCCTACTATCAGCACCCGCGTGGAAAAGCGCCGAATCCTCCTCATCGACGACAGCGAGATCACGCTGCAGATGGAGAAAGCCGTACTTGAAGAACGTGGCTACGACGTCCGCGGAGCGTCCACGTTGATGGAGTTCGAGAGGCTGCTCAGCGAATTCCACCCGCACATGATCCTCACGGACATTCACATGCCCGAGGCGACGGGCGCGGACATCTGCCGAACCCTGAAGAACGAGTACAACACCCAGGACATTCCCATCGTGCTCTTCAGCTCGCTGGGCGACGATGAGTTGGAAAAACTGGCGGGCCAGGTGGGCGCTGACGGTTACCTCTCGAAGTCGCACGGTCTGGAGGCCCTTGGTGAGAAGGTCGACGAGTTGGTCGAGAGCATCATCTGGTGAGCTGCTAGCGGT
>JAYTAT010000525.1:0-3750 GCA_043737315.1 Archangium sp. | reverse complement strand
CCAGCTCAGAGGCGTAGTCAGCCAACGTGCCGCCACCGACCTTCGCGGCGAGACCTTCACGCTGGGCGGCGTAGTGCAGCTCGCGGTGCTGCTGAGGGCTCAAGTCGGGAAGCAGCCGGGTCGCGTCATCGAGCGCACGGCCGTCGTAGAGCACGCCGCGCATCAGGGCCGCCAACGCACCCGTCATCGCCGGGCTGTTGCCGTCGGCCGCGCGGATCTCGACGATCTTTTTGAGCCGCACTTCGGGAAACAAGGTCGACAGGTGGTCGACCCAATCTGAATGCACCGCCGGTTGTCCCTCGTACCCCTGCGTGAGGAACTGGCGGAAGGTCAGCTTCGGCGCGAGGTACTGCTCGTTCCGGCGCAGGAAAAGCAACGGCGCATCGAGCGCCCACTCGACGTAAGCGTTGTACGAGAACGAGCCGTCGAGCATCGCTTCGGGGTAACCGCAGCGCGCAGGGTCGACGTCGTTCCACACCCGGCTGCGAAACGACTGGAAGCCCGTGTTCTTGCCCTGGGCAATCGGGCTGTTGGCGAACAGCGCCACCAGCAGCGGCGAGATGCGTACGGCTGCGGTCACCTTGCGCACGCAATCGGCTTCATCGCGCCAGTCGAGGCTCACCTGGCCGGTGGCCGTCATCAACATCATGTCGAAGGCGTGGCTGCCGCGCGCACCGAGCGTCTCGCGCATCACCTTGTAGCGGCGTTTCGGCATCCAGGGCATTTCGCTCAACTCGCAGAACGGCCTGTAGCCCAGAGCCACTGCGCGCAGCCCCACTGACGAGGCGACCTGCTTGAGCTCCTTCACGTGGCGCAGGTTCTCGTCTTGCGCCTCGCGCGCGGTCTGAAAGGGAGAGCCTGAAAGTTCGAACTGCCCGCCCGGCTCGAGCGAGAGCGTCTCTTTGCCCCGCACCATCGCGATGACCGGCAGCCCGGGTGCTTCGCGGTATTCCTCGAAGCCGAACTTCGTGAAGCCCTGCAGCAGCTGACCGATGCCCGCGTCGCCGTCATACGGCACGGGCTGAAGACCGGGCTTTTGAAACATCAAGCGTTCGTGTTCCAGGCCCAGCAACAGGGGCCCGGTGGGGCGCTCCGCGTCGCGCAGGAGCTGAACGAGCTCTGCCTTGTGGGCGATCGGCTGCTGTTCGGTCTGCTTCGCGTCGAGGGACATCTGGGGGCGCCGCTTATAACCTCCACATCCGAACGGGCCACCCATTCCTCAAATGAACTCCCCCATCCCAGACCTCCCTGCCGTCAGCACCGCAGGAGACCTCTTGCGCGGCGTCTCCATTCCCCTGCGCGCCTTCACGCTCATTCTTCGAACGCCGAAGCTGTTGTTGCTCTCGCTGGCGTGCGCGGCCGTCACCGGGCTGGCGTTGATAGGAGTCGCTTGGGGCGCTTCGGGCCTGGCCCGACGAGCGGCAGACGCGTTGATCAGCGCCGACTCCGGCTGGCAACACGCGGCGTCGATCGGCCTGAGCATCGTCTTCTTCATCATGCTCTTCGTGGTGGGCGCGCTCACCGTGCCCAACCTGCTGCTCGCCCCTCTTCAGGATCCGCTCTCAGAGGCGACCGAAGAACGCTGCGGCGACTTCACCTCGCCACCTTTTTCTCTGGGCGCCACCGTCAGGGGCATCATCGAGTCGCTCAGCCACACGTTGCTTCGGCTGGGCCTGATGGCGCTGGGGCTGGTGGTCTTGTTTCCGCTCCACCTCATTCCGGTGGCCGGCAGCGTGGTGTGGGTCGCGCTCTCGTCGGTGTGGTCGATGTTCTGGATCGCCGCGGAGCACCTTTCCAACCCGATGGCGCGACATCTGCGCCCGTTCAAGCAGGTGATCACCGCCTTGCGCGGCCGGTTGCCCCTCGCGCTGGGCTTCGGTGCGACGCTGTACGTTTTGTTATGGGTCCCAGTGCTGAACTTTTTCCTGATGCCCGTCGCGGTCGTCGCCGGGACCCTGCTCTTCAGGGGACTCATCAAATCCGGAGCCCTGCCTGAAGCGGTCCGCCAGTGAAAAAGGGGAACGAAGACCGACGGTGCGTGTTGAGCGTTCCTTGAAGGCGTCAGACCCGGTGATTAGGCTCTGGGGGTCGCTGTCACGAATTTCTTGAGGAAAGAAACTGCATGCACACCTTGCGTCGAGTTGCGGTGATAGCCGCGCTGCTAGCTGCGTGGGCGTTCTCCGGCAACGACCGGGCACCGCTTACTCTCACCATGTCGGATGCCGTCGCAGCCCCCAGGCTCGATGAGAAAGATGCCAAGGCGCCGCACGAGCTTTCTTCGCTTCGTGTGCTGACCAAGGTCATTCACTACGTGAAGGAAAACTACGTCGACCCCAAACGGGTGCGGCCCAAAGAGATGCTCGTCGCCTCCCTCGAGGCGGTCGAGAAGAGCGTCCCCGACGTGCTGGTCGACGGCAACGCCGACGCCGGCAACGTGCGCGTCAACGTCAACGGCAAGCTCAAGGAGTTCGACATCAGTCACGTCGACTCACTTTGGAAGATGTCGTTCACGCTCAAAGACATCTTCGACTTCATCTCGCACAACATGCGCCCGGTCGAAGATTCGCGTGAGGTCGAATACGCGGCGGTCAACGGCATGCTGCAGACGCTCGACCCGCACTCCGTGTTGCTGCGCCCCGAGCTGTACCGCGAAATGAAGTTGACGACGAAGGGCGAGTTCGGCGGCCTGGGCTTCGTCATCCAGATGCGTGAAGGCGTGCTCACCGTCGTCAAGGTGCTGCCCAAGACGCCGGCCTTCCGCGGCGGCATCAAGAAGGACGATCAGATTCTGCGCATCGGCGAAGAGTCGACCGTCAACATGGACTTGAACGAGGCCGTCGGGAAGCTGCGTGGCCCCGTCGACTCGAAGGTGACCATTTCGGTGATGCGCAAGGGCTGGGAAAAGACCCAGCAGATGACCGTCACCCGCGCGCTCATCACCATCGAGTCGGTGCAAAGCAAGCTGCTTGCTTCGAACGTCGGCTACGTGCGCTTGAAGAACTTCCAGGGCAACACCACCCGCGATCTGCAGACCTCGCTCGAAGAGTTGGGTGAGCAGGCGAAGAAGGGCGGCAGCGCGAACGGCCTTCGGGGCCTGGTGCTCGACATGCGCGGCAACCCCGGTGGTCTGCTCGATCAAGCCATTCAGGTCTCCGACCTCTTCCTCTCATCGGGAACGATCGTCTCGACGGTCGGCTTGTCTGACAAGCTGCGCGAAGAGAAGCGCGCTCACCAGGATGACGAAGACGATTTGTTCCCCATCGCGGTGCTGCTGAACGCGGGCAGCGCCTCGGCCTCCGAGATCGTCGCCGGCGCGCTCAAGAACCAGAACCGGGCCGTGATCATCGGCCGCCAGAGCTTTGGTAAGGGCTCCGTTCAGGTGCTCTACGACTTCCCCGATGACAGCGCGCTCAAGCTGACCATCGCAAAGTACCTCACGCCCGGTGACCTGAGCATTCAGGAGGTCGGCATCACGCCCGACATCCAGCTCATTCCCACCCGCATCACCAAGGAGCGCGTCGACGTCTTCGCGCCCCGCCGCAGCATGGGCGAGGCCGACCTCGAGTCTCACTTCGGCAACCCCGCCAACGCCGCCGCGGTGAAGAAGCGCGACGACGTGGTGATGAAGGAGAAGCCGGTCGACACGGTGAAGTACCTCAAGGAAGAGAAGGCGAAGGTCGCCAAGGTCGACCCGAAGAAGGACCCCAAGGCCCCTGCCCCCAAGAACGGCAAGAACGTGCTCACCGACAC
>JAYTAT010000524.1:0-3756 GCA_043737315.1 Archangium sp. | reverse complement strand
GCTGACCGTCACATGGCGAGGAGCAACTGCGGAGGCGCGGTGGCAGGAGGCAGCACCCGTGAGGGAAGCGCGAGGCCGAACTCGGTGAGACGTGCCTGAGGCCTGCTAGCGAGTCGAGCGGACCACGCGGATGGAACGCCTGCCTCCGCAGGGGCAGCGCAAGACGTCGTTGTCGAACGTGTGCTGGTGAAGCGGGGCCAATTCAGGCGGGGGCGCTTGTGTTTCGGGGCTGGAACCTCCACTCGAGGAGGGCTGGGCGTCGGCGCTGGTGGCGGCGGGGGCGGCTGGATGACGAGCGAGCGCAGCCTCGGGCTGGGGGAAAGCAGGGCTTACGAGGCGACGCACGAGGGCGCTCGCGGCGAGCGTGAATGGGCTGTTGATTCATCTGTGCATCGTTCTCGGGCCGACCTGTGCGCAGGCCATGGGAAAGAACGTCGAGCGCTCTTGGACTTCTCTGTTGCTTACCGCCGTGAGCGCTGGGGTCTGATGGTTCTGTCTGTCGTATGTGTTGCGAAGGGTCGACAGGCGTCTCGAACTGGCACGACCCGGGCGAAATTGGCATCAGGGAAGCGCGCAGATGCCTGAGCAGTCGCAGCAGCACCGCCCCCACGCCCTGTCGGCGGTCGTCGCGGGTGAGCGATGAAGTCCCAGGGCTCTTCGGCCGACCGCGGAACTCGAGTCAGGGCATCAGCAGCGGGATGACCTGGCGACCGTTTCGTCGGTAGGCCCGAAAATCCGAGTCGAGAGTCGCGACCACGGCACGTGGCATCAACTCGCTCAACCGGACCAGGCAGCCGTCGGCGAAGGACATCGGCACCGACGCGTATCGATCCATCAGCTTGGTGAGGGGCCTCGCCTCCGACGCGAGCGACACCAACTCGAGCAGATCGTCAGCGAGCATTCCCCTCAGCGCGCGGGACGCCTTGTCATACCTGCAAAGGAGGAAGAAGGCCTCGCTGGCAACGGCCTCACAAGTGACCACGCGAGCCCGCACGCGCAGCGCCTCGGTCGCCCACTCATGGTGTGGCTCCCGCGGGTTGAGCAATGCCACCAACGGCCCGGTGTCGAGAATCAGAGTCGCCGTCAACGGCCATAGCCCTTCATGTGTTTGGGATTCGTGAGGATGTCTGCAGGCAGATCGTCTCCGGCTCCGACGTACTCGCTGACGCGGTCGATGAACGTCTCTGCGCCGCGATCACTGGTGAGCAACTCGAGCGCCTCACGCACGAGCGCGGAGCGGGAGACGTTGCGCCTCCTCGCGAGCCGCGTGACTCGGGCGCTCAGCTGGCGGGGCAACTTGATGGTCAGACTCTCCATGGTCTTTCTCCTCAGGCAGAAGAGTAAGACCCGTCGCCGCACGAACTCAAGCTCGGAGGAATCCAAAGGCGGCAGGGTGCCACGAGGGCCACTCTGGGGCACGGCCTGAGGGAAAGCGGCCCGGTCGCAGCACGCTGGGCAGCCACAGGGAGATGGTGAGCCGAGGGTGTTCTTCAGCGGCGGACAGGGAGGCCTGCCTCCTGAGGGGCCGACGACGGTTGGGGCCACACCCACCGAGGCGGTCTTGAAGTTGACGGTGGAGCTTCAAGCCACCGGTCTCTGCCGAGAAAGCTTTTCTCGTCGGGACGGTCGCCGTCACCCGACCCGGTCACTCAGCGCATCATCGCTCAGGGTCGCTCTTTGACGCAGCTGTGTGAAGTCACGATGGGCGACTCGCAACATCGGAGTCACGGTCGTTTCAGCCCTCACCCCGACGCCTTCAGAAGAAGAGGCAGCCTTCGAGGCAGCGACCTCGGTGCCGAGAACTTCAACTACAGGCAGAATCCCGTGCCGTTGGGCTGCGGGCGACAGCCCTGCCCACAGCTGCCGCGCGTGAAGCCGCCGTCGGGCGCGCAGAAGTCGTACTGCGCCGCGCTGCCAGCCACGCAGCGGAACTGGCTCGGGTGCATCGCGGCGTTGGCGTCGTCGCAGTCGGTGCCCAGGCGCGAGGTGCCTTCCGTGTCGCAGCCGATGGTGCCCGCACCCGCGCCCCAGCCGTCGTTGTCTTCGTCCTTGAAGCGCAGCGACGAGACGCCCTCGTCAGTGGTGCCGTTGCAGTTGTCGTCGAAGAAGTTGCACAGCTCGGCCTGGCCGGGGTGCACGGCTTCCTTCGTGTCGTCGCAGTCAGGCCCCTGGTTGAGGCCGCCGTCGGGCAGCGTGTTGGCGCAGAACGCATTTTCGTAGCCGTCGCCGTCGAGATCTAAGCCACCCCGCGTGCTCAGGTCACAGTCTTCGTCAAGGCGCAGCCTGTCGCAGACCTCGAGGTTGCCGGGTTTGCGGCGCGCGTCACGGTCGTCGCAGTCGTCGCCGAGCGGCCTGCCGATGGCAGTGACACACGCGCTGTCGCCGGCGCCGTCGCCGTCGACGTCGGGGGCCACGGACTCGCACCAGCGTTGCTGTTCGTTGCAGGTGTCGACGGTGCAGGCGAGACCGTCATCGCAGCTCTTGGGTGGCCCCGCGGCGCAGGTGTTCGAGACGCAGGTCTCGACGCCGTTGCAGATCAGGCCATCGTCGCATTCCCGGTCTTGCTGGCACGGCCTCGCGCACGCCGACAACATCAGCACCGCAACGCCACCCATCATCATTCGAAGAACCATTCGGCCCCGTAGCAGGCCTTTCGCGCTTCGCCAAAGCAAGCCCGGTCTTTCGCGGTCGGGCAGCGTTCAGCCCGGCCACTCATCGTCGCCGTGGTGACGATGACCGCCCCGGTGGCGCGCAACGGAGTTATGAATCGAAGATCCGATGGTGAGGGCTCGCCTCACCTCGGCCCTCAGGAGGTCTTACGTGCTCGGGCTCATCAAGAACGTAGAGTGGAAACCCTTTCTCGAGTTGCTCTCGCCGCGCTTCTTCGAGGTGGTGCCCATGAGCACCGTGCTGTCCCAGATGCGAACGCTGGGCGGCAATTATTTCGATCGGGCCGGCTTCATCGCGGCGCGCTCGGCCCGCGCGCGCACCCTCGCCGAGGCGGGCCTGGCGGTGGAGCTGGTCGACGCCGTGCCCAGCCCCGCGGCGGTGGGCGCCCAGGCGTTGCTCGAGCTGTACTTTCATCAGGTGCTGCGGGGCGGAACGGTGTTGCTCGACCTGCGCTCAGAGGTCTTCGCGCCGCGGGGCGAGGGGCTGGCCTGGGCGCCGCGACCTGCCTTCGTGACCTTCGACCCGGCGTTCCATCACGGGCTGCGAGAGCTGTATTTCGGTTTCTATCTCGACGAGCCCGCGCGCTTCTCGGCCGGCGCCAAGGCGTTGGGGCTCGAGGCCGCCGAGGCTGCGCTGCGCGCCCAGTTCGGGGTGGGAGATCAAACCCGGGTGCGCTTTTCACTGCCCGACTTCCAGCAACGCTTCCAGGCCGTGTTCGATGCGTGCAAGGCCAGCAAGGCACAGCTCCACCCGGGCTTCATCGGCCTGGGCGTGGGCCTGGCCACGCTCTACAGCCACCTCGAGCAGACCGGCGGCGAGCACGACGTGCGCGCGGCATTTCTGCAGGCGTCTGGCAGGTGACGCATAGATGAGCCGCGCTTCACCGAAGCGCAGGGTGATCAGTTGATGTTGGGGATCTCGACCTGACAACGCCCCACGGCGGTGAGCCACTTGAGCGAGTTCAGCCAGAAGCGCTCGACCTGGTAATCGGTGTGCGCGCTCCACTCGGAGTCGTAGGTGATCCACTCGTCGCCCCACACGTACACGCGGCCGCTCTGGTGCTCGAGGGCGCGCGCGACGTCGACG
>JAYTAT010000523.1:0-3760 GCA_043737315.1 Archangium sp. | reverse complement strand
GGGCGGGTGGATCGCCACGCGCTCGAGTGGTCAGCAGTCAGCGCACTACGGGCGCATCGAGAGGCTGTTTGCTGGTGGTCACGTCGAGACGCCGCAAGGTGCGCTCACGCTGCCCGTGTTCCCCGCTTCCGCAGCGGGCCCCGACCTCAAGGAGTTCGTGCTCGGCTCCGAGGGTCGATTGGGGGTGATTACCGAGGCGACCGTGCGCGTGTCCCCCTTGCCTGAGCGCGAAGAGTTCGTGGGCGTGTTCTTTCCGGGCTGGGAAGAAGGGCTCGCGGCCTCGCGCACCATCGCGCAGGCGAAGTTGCCGCTCTCGATGTTGCGGCTCTCGGCGCCCGAAGAAGCGCGCACCATGCTGATGCTCGCAGGTCACGAGCGGCTGCTCGGCGCGTTGGAAGCGTGGATGAAGTTTCGCGGCGCGGGTGAAGGCAAGGCCCTGCTGTTGATCGGCTCGACGGGCACCGCGGCGACGGTGAGCTTCGCGCTGCAAGAAGCGCTGGCCCTGACGCGCAAACACTCAGGCATTTCTGCCGGGCGTACGTTCGGTGCGCAGTGGACGAAGAACCGGTTCCGGGCGCCCTACCTGCGCAACTCCTTGTGGGAGCTCGGGTACGCGGTGGACACCCTCGAGACCGCCGCTCCGTGGTCCGCGGTGCCCTCGCTGCTGCGCGACATGGAAGCGGCGCTGCGCACGGGCCTTCAGAAGTGGAACGAGAAGACCCACGTCTACACGCACCTGTCCCATCTTTATGGAGACGGCTCGAGCATCTACACGACCTATCTGTTCCGCCTGGCGCCGACGCCGGAAGAGACGATGCAGCGGTGGCGCCACCTCAAGCACGTCGCCAGTGAAGCGATCGTCGCGGGGCACGGCACCATCAGCCACCAGCACGGGGTCGGCGTCGACCACGCGCCGTACCTCGCCGCAGAGAAGGGCGCCCTGGGCATGTCGACGTTGGCCGGCATGTTGCGAGGCTTTGACCCGTCGGGGCTGATGAACCCCGGAAAGTTGATCGCATGAGCGCCTCGAGAGAACAGACGTGGAAGCGGCTCGAAGGCCACGGCCCGTGGGACCTGGTGATCGTGGGGGGTGGCATCACCGGCGTCGGCTTGCTGCACGAAGCGACGCGCCGCGGTCTTGATGCGGTGTTGGTGGAGCAGGGTGACTTTGCCTCGGGCACCTCGAGCCGCAGCTCGAAGCTGGTGCACGGTGGGCTGCGGTACCTCGCGCAGGGCGACTTGCGGCTGACCTGGCAATCGGTGCGCGAGCGCGAGCGGTTGCTCAACGAGCTGCCCGGTCTGGTGGAGCCGATCGGCTTCTTGATGCCCAGCTACGCCGATGACCGCATGGGCAAGCGCATGATGCGCACGGGCCTGCGCATCTACGACTTCTTCGGGAGCGGGGTGCCGCACAAGGCGCTGAGCGTCTCTGACTTGTTGATGCTCGCGCCCCGGCTCAGGCTCGATCGCCTTGCCGGTGGTTTCTGGTACCGCGATGCGCAGACCGATGATGCGCGCCTGGTGTTGCGCGTGTTGTTCGATGCGCTCGCCGCCGGTGCTTCGGCGCTCAACTACGCGCGCGTCGAAGAGTTGCTCACGCGCGACGGCCAGGTCTCAGGCGTGGTGCTGCGCGATCAGGAGCAGAAGCGGGTGGTGCGCGTGGAAGCGCGTGCGGTGGTGAACGCGACCGGTGCGTGGGCTGACGTGCTGCGCGCAGGCGTCGATGCGAAGCCTGCGATTCGTCCGTTGCGGGGCAGTCACCTGCTGTTTCCCGCGTGGCGTTTTGCGGTGGCGCAGGCCGTGGCGTTCCGTCATCCGCGCGATGGGCGGCCGATGTTTGCGTATCCGTGGGAGGGGCTGACGCTTCTGGGCACGACGGATCTCGATCACGATCGCCCGCTCGATGAAGCGCCGCACATCACTTCGGCTGAAGCGGCCTCGCTCGTCGAAGCGGCGCGGGCGGCGTTTCCCGGGTTGTCGTTGAGCGTGAGTGACGCGGTGTCGAGCTACTCGGGCGTGCGGCCGGTCATCGGTACGGGCAAGAAAGACCCGTCGAAAGAATCGCGCGAGCACGTCATCTGGCAGGAGCGCGGGTTGTGGACGGTCACCGGCGGCAAGCTGACGACCTTCCGGCAAATTGCACGGGAAGCGGTCGACACGTTCGAACTCTCCATGCCGGGCCAGCGGGTCAAGGCCCCGAAGCGGGGGAAGTTTCAGCAGCCTCCCACGGGCGCGCGGTGGGGCGAGCTCGACGTGCTCGAGCGGCGGCGGTTGGCGGGGCGGTACGGTACGTGGACTCCTGCGTTGGTCGAGGCGTCGCGCGATGGTGAGCTGCAGCGCATTCCCGAGACGTTCTTCCTGTGGGCTGAGCTGCGTCACGCGGCGCGGGTCGAGCGGGTGGTGCACCTGGAAGATTTGCTGCTGCGGCGGGTGCGGGCGGGGCTGCTGCTGTCAGACGGGGGCGCGGAGCACTTGAAGCGCGTTCGGGCGATTTGTCAGCCCGAGCTCGGCTGGTCAGACTCGCGCTGGGCGAAGGAAGAAGATCTCTACCTGGCCACCTGGGCTCGGCAGCACGCACCGCCTCGTGCGGCGTCGGCTGCAGAGCGGGTGGTGGCGCCCAGGGCCAGCGCGCCACGACCCTGATCAGTGTCAGATGTGCCGGCCGGTGAGCCACCCGGTGCTGGCTTCCGTTCGACGGCCCGCAGAGATCGAGGAGGGCCCTCTAGAATTCCAGAACCACCCGGCCATCGATCGCGCCCTTCTTCATGCGCTCGAGGATCGCGTTGATGTTCTCCAACCGGTCCACCGTGTAGTGCGCCTTCACCTTGCCCTGCGCTGCGAAAGCCAACGCCTCCTCGAGGTCCTTGCGCGTTCCCACGATCGATCCACGCACGGTCTTCGCGTTGAGCACCACATCGAAGATGGGCAACGCGAACGAACCGGCCGGCAGCCCCACCAACGACATCGTTCCCCGCTTGTGCAGCATGCCGATGCCCTGATCGAACGCCTTGTTCGATGCCGCCGTGACCATCACGCCGTGCGCGCCGCGCAGCTCCCGCTGGAGCACCGCTGCTGGATCCGCGGTCGTCGCGTTGACCGTCAATTCCGCGCCCAGTGCGCGTGCCAGCGCCAGCTTGTCTTCCGCCACGTCGACGGCCGCCACGCGGAAGCCCATCGCCTTCGCGTACTGCACCGCCATGTGGCCCAGACCTCCGATGCCGCTGATGGCCACCCAGTCGCCCGGCTTGCAATCGAGCACCTTGAGGCCCTTGTAGACCGTCACGCCAGCGCACAGCACCGGCGCCGCAGCGGCGAATGAAAGCCCGGTAGGGATCGGCGCCGTATAGTTTGCGTCAGCCAGCACGTACTGCGCGAACGTTCCCGCGACCGTGTAGCCAGTCATCTGCTGCGCATCACACAACGTCTCCCAGCCCGTCAGGCAATGTTCGCAGTGGCCACACGCGGTGTGCAGCCACGGCACGCCGACGCGATCGTTCAACGCCACGCGCGTCACGCCTGCGCCCAGCTTCACCACCGTGCCCACGCCTTCGTGACCCGGAATGAAGGGCAACGACGGCTTCACCGGCCAGTCGCCCATCGCTGCGTGCAGATCGGTGTGACACACGCCGGTCGCTGCGAGCTTCACCAGCACCTGCCCCGCGGGCACGTCAGGCACGGCGACTTCTTCGAGTTCGAGGGGACTTCCAAAACGGTGAACGACAGCGGCCTTCATTCGGGCAGGGAGCACGGGGATTCCTTC
>JAYTAT010000522.1:0-3761 GCA_043737315.1 Archangium sp. | reverse complement strand
GCAGGTCGCCAATGGCATGTTCGACTACGTGATTCCCGCCACCCTGCCCAACGGCATCGCGGTGACCGACGGGCTGCCGTTGCGTTTCGTGGTGTCGGCGACCACGGGCGTCGTCACCGTCGAGCGCACGCTCACCGCCGTGGTGGGCGACGTGCCGGTCATCGAACAGGTGGAAGCGCCCGAATTCGCAACCACAGGCAAGACCTTCACGATCTCCTGGAAGACACTCAACGCGACGCAGATCACCATCAACTCGGGCGGCCTCCCGATTTTCCAGACGCTCCCCGGCTCGCAGCTCAGGGTCGACGAAGGAGAGCTGGTGCTCACCGCTCCTTCAGCGCAGACCGGGTACACCCTGATTGCTTCGAACGAGCGCGGCGCCAGCACTCAGCGCAGCTTCAGCGTCCGGCCGGTGGCAGCGCCCAGCATCACCACGTACACCCTGACCCCGGCGCTCAACGCCCTGGGTGATCCCGCCACGGCACGTTGGACGACGGCGAACGCGGTGCGCCTGCAGCTTCGTCTCGAAGGCGGCGCGAACCTGACCGTGGTCACGGCAACCTCGCAGTTGGCCAGCGGCAGCGTGGTGCTCACGCCGGCCACGAGCGGGCGGGTGGTGCTCGAGGCGTACAACGCAGCGGGCGACATGGTCAGCGACGTGAGGTCGGTGACCTTCACCGGTTCGGCGGTGAGCATCACCCCCACCCCCACCGTTCGCGGCGCCACCGCGGTCCTGAGCTGGGCGCTCGCGCCCGCAGGCGTGCTCGAGGTGGTCGGGCTGCCCACGGCCCCGGCCGCGCCGATCGCCAACTCGCCCAACTTCGTCGACCTCGTGACCGTCGCGGCAGCGCAGGAGCTGACCATCGCCGACCCCACCAATGGCTCGGCGAAGCTCAACGCGCCGGGCGGCTTTCTCTTTCCGTTCCTGGGTCAGGTGCGGCCCGAGCTCTGGGTGTCGGTCGATGGCTTCATCGCCTTCGCCGAGCCGGGCGCGCTCAACGTCAACGTCGACCTCGCCGATGGCGGCGTTGCGACCTCGTTGATCGCGCCCCTGTGGGACGACCTGACCATGGGCCCCGACTCGAAGGTGCTCACCGCGCTGCGGACGGCGTCGACCGGCGAGCGCTACCTCGTGGTGCAGTGGGAAAAGTTTCAGCTCGCGGGCGCAGCCAGCAGCGAGCTCACTTTTCAGGCCCATCTCTACGAAACGGGTCAGGTCGCCTTCATCTACAAGACGCTCACCGGCGCCTTGAACAGCGCGACGGTCGGCCTGAGCGACGCAGTGTGGCCGCTGGTTCAGCAGTTCACCTACAACAGCACCTCGATCGTTCCGTCGACCGACCTCGAGCTGAACTTCCTCAACGCGGGCGCACCCGCTGGCACGTTGAACCTCACCGCGAAGGTCTCGAGACAGATCTCCTTCTTCGGGCGCACCACGACGGGCCTGGTGCCCGCCTCGGTGCAGCTGCGCAGCTTCGGGTCGGGCGACGTGACGGTGAACGAGGCGATGCCCTACCCTGAGGCGTCGGTGGCGGCCACCGGCCAGTGGCTCGAGCTCAAGAACAACGCCAGGGTCGCGGTTGATTTCGATGGGCTGCTGATCGACAGCCTGGGCTCTCCGGTCGACGGTGGCTACGTCGTGCCCCCCGGCACGGTGGTGCCCGCCGGCGGCTTCGTATTGCTGGGCCAATCACTCGACCTGCTCGAGACGGGCGGAGCGCAGGTCAGCCGGGTGATGACCGACGTGCCTCTGGCGGCTGTCGATCGCCTGCGCGTGCAGCTCGACGGCACGTTGATCGACCGCTTTACCTGGGATGCAGGTCTTCCCGGCACCTCTCTTCAGCGCGATGGTGGGTTGCTGGTCGCCAGCAGTCAGGCTTTCTCCTGCCCCCGCACGACGACCTTCGGTGACGCGGGCGCGTTGGGCACCCCCGGCGCCGCCAACGAGACTTGCGCGCCCTACATTCTCACCTCCATCCCGGGCGCCTTCCAGAGGTCGCCTTCTGGCTCCGAGATCCTCGGCACCATCGCCGCCAATGAAGGCCAGGGCGTCGTCTCGCTCCCCGTACCTTTCACCTACTACGGGGCGTCCCGAACTGCGTTCAGCCTGAGCACCAACGGGTTCATGACGCTCGGCGCGCCGCTCACCACGACTCACTCCTTCAACGACAGCGCGGTGTCCACCAGCGCCCCCAACGGCGTACTGGCCCCCTTCTGGGACGACCTGTCCCGCGGGGTCAACGGCAAGAATACGATGTGGCGCCGAGCTGGGCGAACCATCATCAGCTGGGACAATTTCCAGTTTTCTTTCAGCCCCGCAGACCTCAGCTTTCAGGTTCACCTGCTCGACAACGGCATCGTCGAGTTCCACTACGGGTCCTTCAGCACCACCTCGACCACTCAAAGCGTCATCGATCGAGTGGCCGGCGCGAGCGCCACCGTGTGGCTCGAGCGTCCTGACGGAGTCATCGCGGTGCCCTTCAGCATCAACCAGAACAACAGCATCGTGCCGAACTCCGGCCTGCGCTTCACCCCCGTTCCCTGAGCCGTGGACACGACCATGAAGACCACTCCCCCGATGTCCCGCCTCGCGCTCGGTTTCCTCAGCTTGTTCGCCATCGCGTGCGCGGTGCCCCCGCCCGACCCACTCGAGCCGGCGCCCAAGGTGCTCACGTTCACCGCCTCTCAGTACGAGGTTCCGGTCGGCACCAGCGTCAAGCTGACCTGGAGCGCAGAGAACGCCACCAGCGTGAAGATCGATGAGCTCAAGCTCGGCTCGGTCTCGGGCGTGTCGGGCAACGCGGGCGAAGTCGACGTCGCCATCACCGGTGACTCGCTGTTCGTCTTCACCGCCCGGAACGCGCGCGGTGTGTCCGACAGCGCGGTGGTCGCCGTGCGCGTCGGCGCCTCGACGGGCTCCGTGCTCTTCACGGGCTTGCCCAACGTCATCACTGCGGGCCAGCCGGTGACCCTCGCGTGGTCGGCTCCCGGCGCCGCGACCGTGACCGTGGTGGCCGCTCCGGGTGGGCCGGTCGACGTGCGGGGCCAGCAGGGCTCCGGGTCGATCACCGTCAACCCGCAGGTCGACACGACCTACACCCTCACCGCAGGTCTGCGCACGGCCACCACCCTGGTCACCGTGCGCCCCACGCTGCTCTCATTCACCGCTTCGAGCCTCTCGGCTGACGCGGGCAGCACCGTCACGCTCTCCTGGACCACCGCCAACGCCACCCGCGTGCAGCTCAGCGCCCCCGGCCGCGGCATTCTGGCCGACGAGATGGACCCCGCCAAAGTGGCTTCGGGAAGCTTCTCCGACGTGCTCCCCACGTCGGTCGATCCCGGCGCACTGTTTGCCTACGAGCTGACCGTCACCGGCCCCGGTGTGACGCTGACCGATTCGCTGGTGGTGTCGATCAACGGGCAGCCTGCAGTGCTCACCTTCACGGCGCCCAGGTATGTGCGGCAGGGCAGCGATGCGGGCATCACCCTTGCCTGGACCACGCGCGAGGCAGATTCGGTCTCCATCGCCGCCGGTGGCGTCGAGTTCTACCGCGCGCCTTTGAGCGCGTTGGCAGCCGGAAGCCTGCAGATACCCGCGCCCGCTAACGACACCACCTTCGAGCTCATCGCGACCAACAGCCGCGGTGGGCGCGCCACGAGCCCGGCCACCGTCGACCTGGTGGGCCTGCCCACGGTCGCGATGACCGCCACGCCTGCGAGCATCAACCCGGGCGACCCCGTCACCTTGAGCTGGTCAGGCA
>JAYTAT010000521.1:0-3761 GCA_043737315.1 Archangium sp. | reverse complement strand
GCGCCTGCTCCGAGCCGTCCTTGAGCAACACGGCCGCGTGCATCACCACGCCTTCATCGATTTCTTCGGGTGAGAAGGTGTCTCCCAGCCGGCGCGCTTTGGCGGTGGGGCCGGTCTTGCCGGTGAAGCCGTCGTCGAAGGCCCTGGCCTGCACCTCCTGCACGACCTCTTCTTCGCCGCCGAAGAGATCGGCCTCGGCGCTCTCGCGGTTGATTTCCCGGGCGCCGGTCTCTTTCTTCATCGCGTCCTGCTCGGCCTTCTTTTCATTGGTGAGGAAGCCGTAGAGCTCGCGAAAGGTGATCATGTCGACCAGCGCGTTGGCACCCGCCAGCGGTGACTTCTCGAGGCCCGAGAGTTCGAACACGCCGTACACCTTCACCAGCGCGGTCTGCAGCGAACCCGAGCGGCCAAAGCTGCGCAGGGTCATCGTGTCGCCCACCTTCACCCGGTAGAGCGAGAGCATGGGGGCCAGCTCCTTGTAGAAGAACTTGTAGCGGCCCTCGAAATCTTCGTCGGTGACGGTGAAGAAGGCGGTGAGCAGGGTGGCGAGATCCTTCTCTTGCGAGCCCAGGAAACCCTGCAGCCTGGCGATGGCTGCCAGGGTGCCCAGGCCATCGAGCTGAAGCACGATTTCGCGGGTCTGCGCCTGGTTCTCCTTCACGTAGCGCTGCAGCTCTTTGTCGGTCTGGTCTGACAGCTTGCGGCCGGCGGCCAGCGCATCGCGAATCTTGTCGAGGCGGCGGGCGTTCTTCAGCTTGAGCAGCTCTTCGGTGAAGAAGCGAGGCAGCAAGATGCCGCGATGCCCCGAGGGCACTTTGGTGCCCTCCACGATGGTCATGCGATCGAAGGTGTCCTGATAGGCGTCGAGGTCGGTGCCCAGGTAGCGGATGAAGAGCAGGTCGCTGTCGGAGACGATGGGCGCGAGGCGGTTCTCCAGAAACTCGAGGTGATCGTACGGCGTGGTCTCGAAGTCGGCCCAGAAGGCGTCTGACCCGGCCCGGGCCAGCGTCTCGCGCGCTCGGAGATCGAGATCCTTCTCGGCGGTGAGCTCTTTCTCGCGCTCGAGATCCTTCGCGAGCACCGAGACCATGTTGCGCACGTGGCTGATCAGGCTGCCCTTGCGCTTCTGGAACTCATCGTCGGGTTTCCGGGTGGTCTCTTCGTTCTGCTCGCTGATCAGCTTGCGCAGCCGCTCGAGCGTGACGTCGACGGTGTTGCCCGAGCCCACGATGCTGGTGGCCGCGCCCATGGGCACCACCCGGGCGACGTTGGGCACCGAGAGCAGCTTCGCCTTGACCTTCTTGAAGTCGTCGATGGGGGCGAGGGAAGAATCGGTGCCGTCCATGCGGCCGTAGATCTCGAGCGGATCTTTCGAGCGCGCGCCGTACACCTGCATGTGGCCGGTGATGCTGCCGATGATGCTCTTGCTCAGCGCGTCATCGAGCGTCGAGAAGATTGACCCACCAACCACGAGGAGCGCTGCGCCGAACAGGAGCACCACCCCAACGAAGACGTTGAGCATGCTCGAGATGATGTTGGCGAACGCGATTCGAACGAGGACGAGAGCCTTCGAGAACATGGCCACGTGTCGTTACTGCATCGGCCCCCACGTTGCTCACGATTCCTGAGTTCCCTGCATCGCAGACCTCGGGGCCGTTGATCATCGTCACCTTGTGCGTCGTCGGGGTCGTCATGGGAACGCGTGCCCCAAGGAGTCGACAAGATTGGGGACCCCGCGGCGAAGGTCTGCATCGACACCCCTGAAGAACGCCTGAAGCTGCGCTACCCTCCCGGTCCGTGGAACTCGACCGCATCAGGGAAAAGGTCTGGAACGGCGAAGTGCTCTCTGACCTCGAGCTGCGGGAACTCGAGCGGGCCGCGCAGCGCGAGGGCGGCCCCATCTGGCGCACCACCGTCGCGCAGGCGTTGATCAACGCCGATGCCATCACGCAGGCCATCCCCATACTCGAAGCGGTGCGCCGCGATTTTCCGGGCGAAATCCAGGCGCACCTCGCGCTCGGTCGGGCGTTGATCAGCCAGGAAAAGTGGACCGAAGCCGAAGCGCCGCTCAAGCGCGCGCTCGAGCTGAACCCCGGCGATCCCGAACCGACCAAGGCGCTGGCCACCCTGGCCCTGCGCCGCGGCGAATGGTCGCGCGCGAAGGCGTGGGTCGATGAGGTGCTGAGGGTGGATCCCCTCGATTCAGAAGCCCGGCTGTTGCAGGCCGAGATCGAGCGGCTGGCTCCGGGCGAGCTCGATGAGGCCCCGAGCCTCGACGCGTTCACGCGCACCCTGGTGGAGAGGTTGAAAGCGCAGTCGACGCCGCACCTGGTGGCCCGCGGTCAGCTGACCATTCGGCTCGGCCGGGGCGGCCTGGCGCGGTTCGATCTTCCGGCCTTGTTTTCAGACGCGATGCGGTTGGGGCGACCGCTCCCCGAGGCGGCTGATTTGCTCGCGCGCGATTTTGCAGAACGCAGCCTGGGCCTTCCTACGGGGCGGTTGCAGCTGCTGGCGAAGGTGCTGCCGGTGGTGCGTGACTCTGCGTTCCTCGAGCGGGGTCAAGGTGCTGCGCGCCGCGAAGGGCCTGCGGGGTTGTGGTTCTTCTTCGCGGTCGACGATCCGGAAGTGGTGCTCTACGTGCCGGAAGGGTTGCTGGCCGCGTATCGCATTTCGCTCGAGCAGCTCGACGAAGCCGCGTGGAAGAATCTGGAAGCGCGTCACACCGAGGCCCGTGCGCTCGAGCTCGAACAGGGCGCGCTGAAGCTCTCGACGGTCACCACCGGGTTGTGGGCGCTGGCGCACGGCGATGGCCACGATGCCGCGCGGCTGCTCACCATTTCGCATCAGGCGGCGATTGAGAAGACCTGTGGCCGCGGGCCGCTGCGCGTGTACCTCGGGCTGCGCGAGCTGGTGCTGTTCTGCCGCGAAGATGATGTCGCGTCGGTCAACAAGCTCGACGGGCTCGAGGCGGCGCGTGAGGGCATCGCCGGCTCGTGGCGATTGCACGAGGGCCGGCTGACTTCGTTGCCCGAGTGGGATCTCGAAGATGAGACCCGGCCCTGATGCCTTTCTCACCCCCAGGGGAGTGGGGGCGGTAGCGAGCCTGCTGCTGCTGACGGGCTGTACCTGCAGTCCTCAACCCGCCGCTGTCGACGCGGGCGTGCGGTACCGCAAGGTCGACATGCACGTGCACGTCTCGGTGCCTGCGATTCCCCGCCTGCTCCGCTTGATGGATGAACGGGGTCTGGACGTGGTGGTCAATCTCTCAGGCGGGTGGCCGGGCGCGGGCCTCGAAGAGTCACTGGCTGCCGCCGCGGCGACGAAGGGCCGGGTGGTCGTCTTCGCCAACCCGCCGCTGCACCTGCTCGCGTACGGCCTGCAACCCGACGCACTGGCCCGCGAGCTCGAGCTCGCCCACCGCCTCGGGGCCAAAGGCGTGAAGATCTTCAAGGCGCTGGGGCTGGGGTACCGCGATGCCGATGGTTCGTTGATCACCGTCGATGACCCCCGCCTCGATCTGCTCTTCGAGAAGGCCGGTGAGCTGGGCATGCCGGTCTCCATTCACACAGGCGACCCGATCGCGTTCTGGAGCGCCCCCGATGAGACGAACGAACGTTTCGACGAACTCAACGCGCACCCCGGGTGGAGCTCGTTTGGTCGAGAGGTGCCCAGCTGGGAAGCGCTCTTTGA
Source organism: Archangium sp. (assembly GCA_043737315.1). Taxonomy (GTDB): domain Bacteria; phylum Myxococcota; class Myxococcia; order Myxococcales; family Myxococcaceae; genus Archangium_A. The sequence continues at coordinate 71 of JAYTAT010000521.1, read as the reverse complement.
AGCGTATGAACGGCGCGTCGCCCGCCACCCGCGCACGACGATCATCGGCGTGCACTTCGGCAATGCCCCCG
>JAYTAT010000520.1:0-3761 GCA_043737315.1 Archangium sp. | reverse complement strand
TGGGCACCGCCTGCACGCGCACGGTCATGCCGGTCTGCGCCAACAGCGCCAGGGCGATCGAATCGTTCGAGTCGAGATACACCGAGCGCGACACCGACACGCGCCCGGGCCCGGAGTGCACGTTGCCCACGTTGAGCATGCCGTCGGGCAGGCCCCACTCGCGCGCCGCCACGGCCGACTTCACCTCACGGAAGAGCACGAGGGTCGGAACGCTGTCGGCCGCGAGCTCTTGAAAATCGATTTCTCTGACCGGCGCCAGGACGAGCTCGACGTCGTCGGGGATGGCCATCGCGTACGCGGCCTTCGCCAGCGGGTCGACGGCGGCGTCATCATCGGCGACCACCACGCGCTTGACGCCCAGGTGAGGGAGCCAGGCCTCGATGACCTGTCCGTGAATGAGGCGGCTGTCGATACGGCTCAAGACAATCACGAAGACTCCTGCTGCCACGGCCCGGCTTGAAGAGGCCCTCTAGTCCCGACAAGGGTCGGCGCGCATCGTAAATCCCCCAAGGCTATGAGTGCCAACATGGCCGACACGAATCAGCTCGCCGACATCACCCACACGATTCAGCTCGCCGTGGCGCCGGTGTTTCTCCTGACGGCGCTGGGCACGTTGCTTTCGGTGTTGACCCATCGGCTCGCCCGCATCATCGACCGGGCGCGCGCTCTGGAGGGCCGCTTCTCGAGCTTGAGCGTCGAGGAGAAGTCTCACGGCCGGCTGGAGCTGGACACCTTGTCTTTACGGGCGCGGGTGATTCACCAGGCGCTGACCTCGGGCGTGGCGGCGGCGTTGACGGTCTGCCTGGTGATCATCGCCGGCTTCGTGGGGTACCTGAGTCAGACCAATCTGGGGCTCGTGGTGGCCGCGTTGTTCATCATCGCGATGTGTCTGTTCGCGTTCGCGTTGGTGAGCTTTCTGCGCGAAGCCGTCATGTCGCTGGCGTCACTTCGTTTCGGGCAACACGCCGTCATCGAACCGGAAACGAAGTAACGGGCACGCGCTCGGCTCAGACCTGCTCGAGCCGCACGGCGCGAAAGCGCTCCACCAGCAACTCCGGCAACTCGAGCCGCTCCTCTTCCATCCGCTGCGCGAGCGCGCGAGCACGCGAGATATCCCGCACGGCGAGGCACTTCGCGAACAGCCGCTCTTGATGAGGCCACGCTGAGGGGAATGGAAAGGCGAGCGCCGTGCCGCGGGCTTCCGCGAGGTGCCACATCGCGATGAACTCCGCGCCACTGGCGTGCTCGAGCAAGAGCGTCTCGACCGCCTCCAACGCGAGCCGCTCATCACTCAGGGGCCGCTTCGACCAATCCTGGGTGAGCACCGACTCGAGCTCGGGTTTCGCCTCGTCGAATCGACCTGTACGAGCGAGCGCCAGGGCCGCGCGCGCACCAGACGCGATGGCCAGGGGGCCCCCCCGGTCGGCCAGCGCCTTGAAGAGCTTCGCAGCCCGCGCGGGATTGCCCCGGTCGACCAGGAAACACACGCTCTCGAGCTCTTCATCGGTGAGCGCCTTCGCGTCGTCACCGGGCCCGAGCTTCGCGAGCAGCGCCTCTTCACCCCGTGAGAGTTGATCGAGCGTGCGCTCCACCGCCTCGAGGAACGGCTCGATTTGATCATGCGGCGCGCCGTGCTCCATCGCCCGGTGCAGCAGGGTCATCGCCTCTCTCGACGCATCGACCAGCTCATCCGGCAGCACGTCGGCCGCGTCGCGAAATCGCACGTACGCCAACAGCACGAGCCACTTCCAGGAAGTCGTCTCGGGCGTCACCACGTCGCGCAGCAGCGTGGTGGCCGAGGCCCAGTCGTCGTCTTCAAGGTGTTTGACCAGCCGTGCATCACGACCGGCAGGCAGTTCGAACGGGGGCGCAAGAAAGTGAATCATGCGCCTGCACCGTACACATTGGTTTGCGGGATGCCAGCCGCCGGGTTCTCTCATCTCTGGAGAGGACCTTGAGCTGCGCCCGGTGCAGTCCGCGATTAGGGCACGACCGAGACGCACTCGGTGGCGCAGGCAAAGCTGGCGGCCACGCACGAGCGCTCCGAGATGCAGGCGTTGCACATGTCGGCCTTGCGCCGGTAATCGGGCTGGTCGCTCGCAGCCTGACGGCACCGGGTCGCGCACGCGCTCTTGTCGTAGGTCGAGTCGAAGCACGAGGCGTAGCGATCGCAGATGCCGCTGCAATCGATCACCGAGTCGATCTTCTGCACCACGGCGCAGCTGCTCGAGCACACCATCATCAGCAGGAAGCCAATTCGTTTGAGGTTCACCCGGCGCCCGTACCATGTTTTTCCCAAGCAGAACCCAGTGAGGGTTCGCCACCGCTACTTGCTCAGAAACCCGAGCACCGCCTCGTTGAACGCGGCCGGCTGCTGAAACATCGCAAAGTGGCTGCTGTCGGCAATGAGCACCAGACGTGCGCCGCTGATCAACCGCGCGAGCTCCTTCACGTGATCCTGGCGGATGATCTCGTCGTGGTCTCCATCGAGCACCAACGTGGCCGCCTGGATGCTCGAGATCTGCGCGCTCGTGTAGTTCGGCGAGGTACGCCACATCGGTCGCAGCGCAGCCTGCAGACCTTTGTAGTCACCCGGCGTGGGAGACAGCTTTGCGTAGTCGGCTGCGCACCTCGCGAAGTAGGCGCTGAGCGCGGGCCCGGAGCCCTTCTGCGTTCCTTTCAAATCGGAGTTGGCCGCGAAGGGCACCAGCTTGCTCACGCGCGCGGGGTGGCGGATGGCGAGGTCGATCGCGGTGATGCCTCCATCGCTCCAGCCGACCAGGGCCGCCTTCTCCAACTTCAATTGATCCATCAGCGCGATGACGTCGTCGGCCATCTGCTCGTAGGTGATGGGCTTCGTGTCTCGCGTGCTTCGGCCATGACCGCGGCTGTCGATCACGATGACCTGGTACTTTTCAGCGAACGCGGCGACCTGATGGGCCCAGTGGTCCGCATTGCCTGCCCCGCCGTGCAGCAGAATGACCGGCTCTCCGGCGCCGTAGATCGCGAAGTAGAGCTTGATGCCGTTCACGTCGGCGAGGCCCTGTCGGGTGGCCGCCGGCATCGGCCCAGGCGCGGGAAACGTCTTCCACGCGGGCGTGGCGGTGAGGGCCGCGGCCAACAACAGCTCGAGCATTCATGCACCGTAGAACGAAACGATGTTCGGCCCTGCTAGGGTTTGCGGCTCATGCGCCTCTTCGTGCTGCTCTTCCTCGTGGGTTGCACCAAAGCCGCGCCGTCCTCGACGCTGAGCACCGAGCCCATCGACTTCACGCTGCCCACCTGGCCTGGGAAGCAGAACTTCTCGCTCGCCTCCGAGCGCGGCAAGGTGGTGATGCTCGACGTGTGGGCCACGTGGTGCGAGCCGTGCCGCGAGTCGTTGCCGCTCTATCAAGCACTCGCCGGCAAGTACGCCAGCCGCGGCCTGCGTCTCTACGCGCTCAACGTCGACGGCGAGGCGGCGGTGCCCACCGAGATTCCGAAGTTCATCACCGAGACGAAGCTCACCTTGCCCGTGCTGCTCGACACCGACGCGAAGCTCGCCGAGTCGCTGCTCAAGGTGAAGGTGATGCCGACCGCGTTGCTCATCGATCGCACCGGCCGCGTGCGGTACGTGCACGAAGGCTTCGAGAGCAAGAGCCTGCAAGAAGTCGAAGGCCACCTCGAGGCGTTGCTGAGCGAGCCGTAGGAAAAGAGTGTCGCTGTGCCGTCTGTGGACTGGAGCTCGCGCAGAGGCGCCTTTCGGGCACGCAAGTGCTAGG
>JAYTAT010000519.1:0-3767 GCA_043737315.1 Archangium sp. | reverse complement strand
CCTGGCCCTCGGGGGCGCGCACCTCATGTACCTTGCGCCGCTCATGAATCGAGCTTTCCTCAGCAGTGTGATCGCCTTGTGTGCGTGTGGGGCGCCTTCGAGCCCCGAAACCAGCGGCATCCTTTATTCCCCGTGCGCGTGGGTGCAGGTGCAACCCGAGGCAGGAACGACCGAGGCTGAACACGCGAGCGTCTTGGCGGCCATCACCCTGTGGCGTGACGTCGGGGTCACCTCACTTTCTACGAGCGAAGGCGTGAGCGTGCCGGTGCGCTTCGCGGATGCGGCGGCGGTCTTTCACGGGGTCTACGAGCCCTCGTCGGGGGTCGTCTCGATCAACCGCGAGTTACACGGCATCGAGCGCGACATCACGGTGGCCCACGAGCTGGGCCATGCACTCGGACTACCGCATGTGCCGCTGGGGGAGCGAGCCTCGGTGATGAACCCGCGCAACCTCACCGTGATCCCCTCCCCCAGCGACCAGGCCGCGCTTCAGCGGCTCTGGGATTGTCCTCTTTAGAACTCGAAGCCGACCTTGGCGTCGACGGTGTACGTGCTCAGGTTGGCGTTGGGCAGCAACGACGAACCGAAGGCGTTGCGAAGCGTGAAGCGGAGATCGGTCACCAGCGGCCGGAAGCGATACGCCAGACCCGCCGCCACGGGGATCTCGTTGACGTTGGCCGCGTCAGCCACGCTCGAGGTGTTCACCGCGCTGTTCGAGATGTTGTACCGGCGGAAGGTGTAGCCGGCCGCGGCGTAGGGCTGCAGAGCGCCCCTCAAAACGTTGAGGCGCAGAAGCCCTTCCACCCCATTCGACGTCAAACGTGCCCTGTCGGAGACACCCAGGGCATCGAGCGCCTGCGCGCTGCCGACGTACGCTGCCTCTGCTGCGATGTGACTGCGAGTACCGACGACGAGCCGCGCCGTCCACGCGCCACCCGCGTCCGTCAGATCGGAGGCCGTTTGACCCAGGAACTGCTGCACGCCGCCGCCCACCTCGACCTGAAGGCCCACGCCCTTCGTCATGAGCGCGCGCTTCTTCCGATCACCGTCGCGGGGCGTCCCATCACCGCGCCGATCTTTCGCGTCGTCAGCCCTGTTGGCTGCCCTTTCAGTCGCGCGGTCGACCTTGTTGCCTGCCCGATCAGCTGCCCGGTCGACATCCCCTGCGGCCTCATCGGCCGTATCAGCAGCCCGCGTCGCGGCGTCATCCACCGGGTCATCCTTGTACGTCTGCGTGTCTTGAGCCGCGGCTGCAGCGGACAAGATGGAAGCTGCACATGCCACACACCACCTGAAGTTCTTCATGACTTGCTCCTTGGTCTGTCGCGTGACTGTTCACGCGAGGCAGGAGCGCTCGAATGCATCGACCGAACCGTCGCGGGGTGGCCCGGCCATACGCGCCAGCCCGATCGATCGACTACCGATCCGGGCTGAGCTGAACGCCGTTGGCGTCGACCTCGACCACCGGGATGCCTTCGGGTGGCTCGAACTCGAAGAGCGTGAGGTCGGGTGCTTCGTTGACCGCGACGTCTTTCCACACCAACTCGACGCGGGTCTTCACGGCGCGGGCGTCGAGGGCGGCGTGTTTGGGCAGCGTCACGCCGTTCTCGGTGGACAGATCGCTGAACTCGAGATCGTAGGCGTTCGCGTTCTCGGCGGTGCTCTTGACCACCCGGTAGCTGGGCGGCTGCACGTGCAGCGTCTGTTTCACCCTGCCTCGCGTGATGATCAACACCAGCTGCTGCTTCTTGTCATCGAAGCCCATCTCGAGCGCGTCGGGCGGAATTCGCGGAGCGCGCCCCAGCATCACCGCGGCCAGCTCGGCGGGCGGCATCACCAGCGGCAAGAAGCGGGACAGGTTCGTGGGTGTGGCGGGGCCGCGGTAATACTTCCCGTCTTGCGCCATGTAGAGGCCGAAGCGCGTGCCATCGGTGACCAGTACGCCCTGCGGGCGGCCGAAGAAGTCGAGCTGCTCGATGTGAATGAAGGCGGGGTGCATGACGGCGGCAAAGAGCGAGACGGCGCCCTTGCCCTGGGGCGCGTCGACGACGAGCTTGGCGTCGCCCTTCAACGAGTAGATCTGCGACTCAGCCACGTTGATGCGCCGGAGCAGCTCCTCGGCAGACCTCGGCTCGCCGTCCTTCCCGAAATCGGCGATGCGCTTGGGGCACGCGGTCAACGTGAGCAGGGCGAAAATCAGAAGGAGCGGGAAGCGTTGAGGCAGCATGGCGGCTGGCATTCTTAACCGCTATGAGCAGGTTTCCTTCATGAGCTTCGACGAGCTGCTTCATTACCTTCGCCTCGGTGGCTTCACCATCGTGGTCATCCTGCTGGCCTCGGTGCTGGCGATCGGCGTGGCTGTCGAGCGGCTCATCACCTTGTGGGGCGTCGGAGGCCGTGCTCGTGAGCTGGGGCAGCTGATCGCCCGGCACCTTCTGCGCGGGGAAATCGTGGCCGCCCGCTCAGCGGCTGATCGTTCGACGGCGATGGCAGCCGACCTGTTTCGCGCAGGGTTCGAGCGCGCCACCAAAACCACAGGGCCTCCCCTGGACGCTGCCGTCGATCGCGAGCGGGTGCACCTGGCGCTCAAGCTGCGCCGCGGCTTGTGGATCCTCGGCACCATCGGCGCGGTGGCCCCATTCGTGGGCCTCTTCGGCACCGTCTGGGGAATCATGCGGTCGTTCAAAGACCTCGGCATCGACGTCGAGTCGGGCGGCTCGGGTGGTTCTGCCGCGGTGATGTCGGGCATCTCAGAGGCGCTCATCGCCACCGCGGTCGGCATCATCGTGGCCGTCGAAGCGGTGGTGCTCTTCAACATGTTCCAGGCGCGGCTTTCGCGGCTCAACCTCGAGTTCAGGCTGATTGCCGAGGAGTTCGTCGAGCTGCTCCGCGAACAGGCCGAACAGGCCCCGGGCGGCAAGCTGGTGGCGCCCCCCACCGATTCGCAGCCTCCGACCGTTCCTCCGGCGGTGAGCTGAGCCATGGGCATCGGTGGCCCCAGCGGCGGCGGCAGCAAGGACGACGATCTCGGGCTCGACGAGGGCGGCGGCTTCAACGACATCAACATCACCCCGCTGACCGACATCTTCCTGGTGTTGCTGATCATCTTCATGGTCACCAGCAGCGTGATCGTGAACACCTCGAGTGGTGCGAAGGCGGGGCTCAAGGTGAACCTGCCCGCGGGCGGCTCGGCCGACGTGGCCACGCAGTCGACCGACATGTCCGTCGCCATCCTCGAAGATGGCCGGCTGGTGTTGGGCGGTGACGTGGTGACCGCCGACGAACTCAAGAAGGCGTTCGAAAGCGCGAAGACCACCAACCCCGACACGATGGTGATCGTTCAGGCAGATCAAGGCGTGCCTCACGGCAAGGTGGTCGAGGTGATGGAGCTCGCGAAGGGTGCCGGGCTCGGTCAGCTGGCCATCGGCGTTCGCGAAGGCACCCCCAAATAGTCGCCTTCTCTGCTGGGGAGAGGGTCAGGGCGAAGCGACGAAGTCGAAGATCGCAGACTGAACCATCTGGCGGTCGAGCACATCGTTGTGCCCCGCGCCGTCGACCGCAACGAACCTCGCGCCTGCGATCACCTTCGACAACGCCTCCCCCAGCTCGAACGGCACCACCCCGTCGCGCGTGCCGTGAACGATCAACGTAGGTACCGTAAGGCCAGACCCCCTCGACGCGGAATCAAACCGGTCCCGCATGAGCAAGCGTACCGGAATCCACTGAAACGCTCTCGCGGCCACATCCGGCAGCGTGGTGTAGGGCGA
>JAYTAT010000518.1:0-9253 GCA_043737315.1 Archangium sp. | reverse complement strand
GTTCGACCCGCGCATCTCACTGGGTCGGTGGCGGCAAGGCGATGGGCCCGAAGCAGCGTGACTACACGTACCGCCCGCCCCGTGGCGTGCGTCGTGCGGCACTGTCCTCGGCGCTGTCGCTGCGTGCCGGCGAGAAGAAGGTCATCATCCTCGACGCGTTCCCGTCCGACGGGAAGTCGAAGAAGGCCTTCGAGTCGCTCACCAAGGGTCTCAAGCTGGTCAACGCGCTCATCGTCGAAGAGAAGACGAACGCGAAGCTCCACCTGGCCGTTCGCAACATGGAGAAGTTTGACGTGATCGCCCCTGAGGGTATCAACGTCGAGTCCGTGCTGCGCCGTCAGACCCTGGTGCTCACTGTCGCGGCTGCCAAGGCCATTGCCGAGGCGCTGCTCAAGCCCCGCGGCTCCAAGGCGAAGGAATAACCACCATGGATCTCAACACTGTCATCAAGGGTCCGTTGATCACCGAGAAGCTCGACAAGGCTCGGGAGTCACAGCGCCAGTACTCGTTCCTGGTCGACCGCAAGGCCACCAAGCATGACGTTCACCGCGCCGTCGCCTCGCAGTTCAAGGTCACCGTGCTCGACGTTCGCACGCTGATCATGCGCGGCAAGGTCAAGCGTGTCGGCCAGTCGATGGGCAAGCGCTCGAACTTCAAGAAGGCGTTCGTCACTCTGAAAGAGGGCGACAAGATCGAGCTGTTTGAGGGAGGTACCGTCTAATGGGTGTCAAATCTTTCAAGCCGACGTCTGCTGCACGTCGCCTGATGACGGTCTCCGACTTCGCGGAGATCACGCACGACGTTCCCGAGAAGAGCCTCACGAGCGCGATGAAGCGCTCAGGTGGCCGCAACGGTGACGGTCACATCACCCGGCGTCACCAGGGTGGTGGTCACAAGCGTCGCTACCGCACCATCGACTTCAAGCGGAACAAGGACGGCGTTCCCGGCAAGGTCTTCTCTGTCGAGTACGACCCGAACCGCACCGCCAACATCGCACTGCTGCACTACGCAGACGGCGAGAAGCGCTACATCCTCGCCCCCGTGGGCCTGGCTGTCGGCGACACTTTGTTCTCGGGCGCACAGGTCGACATCCGCCCTGGCAATACGCTCCCGCTCCAGAACATCCCGATCGGCACCGTGATTCACAACGTCGAACTCAAGCCCGGCCGCGGTGGCCAGCTGATTCGCTCGGCCGGTAGCTGGGGCCAGCTGATGGCTAAAGAAGGCGACTACGCGCAGGTGCGTTTCCCTTCCGGCATGGTTCGCAAGATCCTGATCGTCTGCCGCGCCACCATCGGCCAGCTCGGCAACATCGACCACGAAATCATCACCATCGGTAAGGCCGGTAAGAGCCGTTGGCTCGGTATCCGCCCGACCGTTCGTGGTCTCGCGATGAACCCCGTCGATCACCCTCACGGTGGTGGCGAAGGAAAATCCGGCCAAGGCAACCCGCACCCTGTTTCGCCCTGGGGCAAGAAGACCAAGGGCATGACCACGCGCAAGAACAAGCGCACCGACAAATTCGTCGTCACCCCGCGCCGTCAAGGCGTGCGTAGCCAGTAACGAAAGGAGCTACTTCAAACATGGCTCGCTCAACCTGGAAGGGTCCCTTCGTCGACATCAGCCTCAGCAAGAAGCTCGAGGCGATGAACAAGGGCAATAAGAAGTCGGTCATCAAGACCTGGTCGCGACGTTCGACCATCATCCCCGAGATGGTGGGACACACGTTCGCGGTTCACAACGGTCGCAAGTTCATCCCCGTGTACGTCACCGAGAATATGGTCGGTCACAAGCTCGGTGAGTTCTCGCCGACGCGTACGTTCAGTGGGCACAGCGCCGAGAAGAAGGCTGCTCCGGCCCCGGGTAAGAAGGGTTAACCGATGGAATCCTCAGCTCACCTCCGTCACCTCCGCATGGCTCCCCGGAAGATCTCCGTGGTCGTCGCGCTCGTCCGTGGCATGCCGGTGGCGAAAGCCATCAGCACGCTTCAGTTTACTCGCCGGGCCGCTGCTGCCCCGGTGAAGAAGCTGATCGAGAGCGCCATGGCGAACGCCACCGACCTGTCAAAGGGTTCGGTGGACATCGACAAGCTCTGGGTCAAGACCATTTCGGTCGACCAGGGTCCTACCGGTCGTCGGTACATGCCCCGCGCAATGGGTCGCGCGACGCGCATCAACAAGAAGACCAGCCACATTCACGTCGTGCTGTCCGACGCGTCTTTGAAGGCCAAGAAGTAACTAACTTTTCGAAGGAGCTACACCTTGGGTCAGAAGGTTCATCCGATTGGTTTCCGCCTTGGGGTCATCCGCACCTGGGACTCGAAGTGGTTCGAGGAGCGGAACTACGCCCAGTGGCTGCACGAGGACATCAAGATCCGCGCGCACGTCAAGAAGAGCCTCAATCACGCGGGCGTCTCGAAGGTCGAGATCGAGCGTGCAGCCAACAAGGTGAAGGTCAACGTGCACACCGCACGTCCCGGCATCGTGATCGGCAAGCGGGGCGCGGGCATCGAGACGGTGAAGAAGGAGCTCCAGCGCTTCACCAAGAACGAGGTGTTCCTCAACATCGTCGAGGTCCGCAAGGCCGAGATCGACGCGCAGCTGGTCGCAGAGAACATCTGCACCCAGCTCGAGCGCCGCATTGCGTTCCGCCGGGCCATGAAGAAGGCGATTCAGACCGCCATGAAGTTCGGCGCCAAGGGCATTCGCGTTGCCTGCTCAGGCCGTCTGGGTGGCGCTGAAATGGCCCGCTACGAGTGGTACCGCGAGGGTCGGGTGCCTCTGCACACGCTCCGCGCCGACATTGACTACGGCTACGCCATCGCACGCACGACCTATGGCACCATCGGGTGCAAGGTCTGGGTCTGCCGCGGCGAGGTCCTCCCCACCAAGGGCGGCGTCAAGCAAGACGCTCCCGCTGTTCGCTAACTGCAAGGACAGGACGCCATGCTTCAGCCTGCTCGCACCAAGTACCGCAAGATGCACAAGGGCCGTACGCCCGGGTCTGCCCACCGCGGCAACACGCTCGCCTTCGGCGAGTTCGGCCTGATGACCACCCAGCCTGGCTGGATCACCAGCCGTCAGATCGAAGCGGCGCGTATCGCGATGAGCCGCGAAATCAAGCGTGGCGGCAAGATCTGGATCCGGATTTTCCCAGACAAGCCCATCACCAAGAAGCCGGCCGAGACCCGCATGGGTACCGGCAAGGGCGGCGTCGAGTACTACGTCGCCGTCGTCAAGCCGGGCCGCATCTTGTACGAGATGGACGGCATGGACCTCAAGCTGGCGACCGCAGCCTTCAAGCTCGCCGCTGCCAAGCTGCCCGTGATGACCCGCATCGTGGGTCGCGCGGAACAGACGCTGTAAGGAGATACGACATGGCTACCGCGAAAGAACTAAGCGATCTCTCTGTCGAAGACCTGGGCCGGCGCGCTGTCGAGCTCAAGGCGACGCTGATGCAGGACAACCTCAAGCTGCGTACGGGTGCGTTGGATAACCCGTCGGAGCGTACCGGTCACAAGCGTGACCTGGCTCGCGTGCTCACCGTTCTGACGGCGAAGCAGGCCGCCGCCAAGAAGAAGTAAGGAAAGTACACCATGGCTGAGACCACCGAGACCAAGAGCGCTGAGTCGACCCGCGGCCGTCCCAAGACCCGCATCGGCATCGTGACGTCGAACAAGATGACCAAGACAGTGGTCGTCACCGTGCGCCGCCGTGCGTCGCATGCCCAGTACGGCAAGGTGATGTCGATGCGCGAGAAGTACAAGGCGCACGTCGAAGATCACGACCCGAAGAAGCCGACCATCAACGAAGGGGACAAAGTCCTCATCGCCGAGACGAAGCGCGCGTCGAAAGACAAGCGTTGGCGTGTCGTGAAGGTCCTGGAGAAGGCGTCGAACGCCTGATTCCCTGATGGAGCCGGTTCGTCCGGTTTCACCTTTCAAGAGACAAGGAAAGAACAGTCATGATTCAGCTGACCAGCGTGCTCGGAGTGGCGGACAATTCCGGCGCCAAGCGGGTGTTTTGCATTCGAGTGATGGGTGGAGAATACGCATCGTTGGGCGACGAAATCGTCGTCTCGATTCGTGAGGCGCTTCCCAACTCCAAGGTGAAGAAGGGTGACGTCGCGAAGGCGGTCGTCGTTCGCACCAAGCGTGCGGTTCGTCGCGCCGATGGCAGCTACATCAGCTTCGACGAGAACTCCGCCGTGCTCATCAACAAGGAAAAAGAGCCGGTCGGTACCCGCATCTTCGGTCCGGTCGCCCGCGAGCTCCGCGCCATGAAGTTCATGAAGATCATCTCGCTCGCGCCTGAGGTGCTCTGAGTCATGCAGAAGCTCAAGATTGGTGACACCGTTCAAGTGATGTCTGGCGAAGAACGTTCGCAGAAGAGCAACCGCGGGAAGATCATCGAGATCGACAAGACCAAAGGCCGTGTTCGGGTCGAGGGTCTGCGCCTGGTGAAGCGGCACATCGCCAAAGGCAAAGATCGCACGAACCCTGAGGGTGGCATCGTCGACAAGGTGGGCAGCATTCAGCTCACCAACGTCAGCCTGGTGTGCCCGAAGTGTGACAAGGCGACTCGGGTTGGCGTGCGCACCGAAGGCGAAAAGAAGAAGCGCTTCTGTAAGCAGTGTGAAGCGACCATTGACTGATGATCTCGCGCTGCGCTAAGGCGCCGCTCCCTCACCTTTTCGAAGAACGGTAAAGAGTCATGGCTGACGAAAAAGCTCCCCCGAAGAACGACGACGCTGCAGCGGCAGCCAAGGCCAAGAAGGCCGAGCGCGCTGAGAAGGCGAAACGCGGCAAGAAGGAAGCGGAGCGCAAGGCGGGGTTTGCGGCCAACATCGAGGCTGGCCTCGAGGCCAAGCCGGCGCGCCTCAAGCTTCGGTATCGCAAAGAGATCGTCCCGCTCCTGATGAAGGATCTGGGCCTCAAGAACCCGATGGAAGTGCCCAAGCTCCAGAAAATCGTCGTGAACATGGGCCTGGGCGAAGCGCTGGCGAACAACAAGCTGCTCGAGTCGGCCGTCGATCAGATGATCGCCATCACCGCCCAGAAGCCGGTGATCACCCGCTCACGCAAGGCCATCGCAAACTTCAAGCTCCGTGAGGGCCAGGCGATCGGTGCCATGGTCACCCTCCGTGGCGACCGCATGTTCGAGTTCCTCGATCGCCTCATCACCGTCGCGCTTCCCCGCGTGCGTGACTTCAAGGGCGTCTCGCCCAAGGCGTTCGACGGCCGTGGCAACTACACCATGGGCATTCGCGAGCAGATCATCTTCCCAGAAATCAACTACGACCAAATCGAGAAGGTGAAGGGCCTCAACGTCTCGATCGTCACCTCGGCGAAGAATGACGAGCACGGCTTGGCGCTCCTCAAGGCCTTCGGCATTCCTTTCCGCACCACAGCGTGAGTCTTTCGAAGCGGCCGACAGCCTGAATTAGGCAATCGGCCGCTTTTGATGTAGGTGGCACCAGCAGTACGAGAAACCGTTCGCGGCGAACCACCGGGATTGGCCCGGTAGGCGTCACGAACTCCAGCGAGGACGCGGAACAGCGTCTTCACTTGTGAAGTTGCACAGATGGTCATCAATGATCCCGTGGGTGACATGCTCACCCGCATTCGTAACGCGCAGATGGTGCGTCACGACAAGCTGACGTTGCCCTCCTCGAAGTTGAAGGTCGAAGTCGCGAAAGCCCTCAAGGGCGAAGGTTTCATCGCCGACTTCATCATCCACGAGAAGACGCCCCAGAACGAGCTGACGGTGGTGCTGAAGTATGGCCCGAACCGCGAACCCGTCATCACCGGCATCAAGCGCGAGAGCAAGCCTGGCCTGCGCCGCTACGTGAACGTGCGTGACATCCCCCGCGTTCGCGGCGGCATGGGCATCGCGATCCTTTCCACCTCCCGTGGCGTGATGGTCGACACCGAGGCCCGCAAGGCCAACGTCGGTGGCGAGCTCATCTGCACGGTTTACTGAGGACCCGACCATGAGCCGCATTGGAAAAATGCCGATTACCCTCGACGACAAGGTCAAGGCCGTCGTCCAGGGAGACAAGGTCAACTTCGAGGGGCCCAAGGGCAAGCTCTCGGTGACTTTGCCCATCAAAGACATCAAGGTCGAAGTGAAGGGCAAAGAGTTGCTCTGCACCCGCCCGTCCGATCACCGTCTGCACCGCTCGGCGCACGGGCTGACCCGGGCGATCCTGGCGAACGCAGCCAAGGGCGTCTCCACGGGTTGGGAGCGTCAGCTCGCCATCCGCGGCGTCGGCTTTCGTTGCGAAGTGAAGGGCAAGCAGATTCACTTCTCCCTCGGGTTCTCTCACCCAGTGGTCTTCAACCTGCCCGACGGTGTGACCGCCGAAGTGGGCAAGTCGCCCCGCACCGAAGATGCGCTGCCCACTCTCGACCTCACCTTGCGTGGGGTCGATCGCCACCTGCTCGGTCAGACCACCGTGCAGATCCGCGCGCTGCGCCCGCCTGAGCCGTACAAGGGCAAGGGCATCAAGCTGTCCACCGAAACCGTCCGCCGCAAGGAGGGCAAAACGGGCACGGCGTAATCCGCCTCCCGTTTTCATCCGCACGGGGATGTCCCCATCTCGTGCGGAAGGAAAGAGAACACCATGGCCAATTCAAAAGCTCGAAACAATCGCAAGGAACGAATCCGTAAGAAAGTTACGGGCTCGACCGAGCGTCCCCGCCTCACGGTCTACAAGTCGCTCAAGCACCTGCACGCGCAGGTCATCGACGACGGCACCAGCCGCACGCTCGTCGCTGCCTCGACGCTTTCCAAGGAGCTCAAGGGCAAGCTGGACGAGGGTGACAAGAAGGCCGCCGCCAAGCAGGTTGGTCTGCTGATCGCAGAGAAGTGCAAGGCCGCGAAGATCGAGAAGGTCGTCTTCGACCGCAACGGTAACCCCTACCACGGGCGCATCGCGGCAGTTGCCGACGGCGCACGCGAGGGTGGTCTGCAGTTCTGACCGCAAAGGACAATCAATGAGCACGACTCCTATCAACGCGAATGACCTCGACCTGCAGGATCGCGTCATCAATATCTACCGCCCCACGAAGGTCGTGAAGGGTGGCCGGCGCTTCAGCTTCGGCGCCATCGTCGTCGTCGGCGACGGTAACGGTCACGTCGGCATCGGCCTGGGCAAGGCGAACGAAGTTCCCGAAGCGATCCGCAAGGGCGGCGAGAACGCCAAGAAGCACCTCTTCAAGGTGCCCCTCATGGGTCACACCATCCCGCACGAAGTGCTCGGCCGTTTCGGCGCCGGGCAGGTGCTGCTCAAGCCTGCATCCGAAGGTACTGGCGTCATCGCCGGCGGCCCGGTTCGCGCGGTGCTCGAGGCCGCAGGTATTCGCAACATCCTCACCAAGAGCCAACGTTCGCGTAACCCGCACAACGTGGTGAAGGCCGTCGTCGACGGCCTCAAGCAGCTCAGGTCGCCCGAGCAGGTCAGCCGGCTGCGCGGCAAAGAGGTCAAGTTCGGCCGGAAGTCGGAGAGCTAAGCCATGGGTATCAAGATCAAGCTGATCAAGAGCCCCTCCAGCGCGTCGGCCAAACAGGTCGCGACGGTGAAGGGTCTCGGAGTGTGGAAGTTCGGTTCTGAGCGTCTGCTCAAGGACACCCCGGCAATTCGCGGGATGTTGGACAGGGTCCGCCACCTGGTGGCGTTCGAGACCGTCAAGGACGAGCCCAAGACCCGGGTTCGTGCCAAGCCGCGGAAGATCCGCGTGCGTGACGCAGCGCGGGCGAAGCTCGCCGCACAGGATAAGTGAGGAACACCATGGTGACTCTCCATACGCTGAAGGCCCCGTACCGCTCCACCCACCGCAAGAAGCGTGTTGGTCGCGGCCAGGGCTCAGGTCTCGGCAAGACGGCAGGCCGTGGTGGTAAGGGCCAGAAGGCCCGATCAGGCAACATGCGCTTCGAAGGTTTCGAAGGCGGCCAGTCGCCGCTGCAACGCCGCCTGCCTAAGTTCGGCTTCAACGCGCCGAACCGCCTCGATTTCGCCATCGTAAACCTGAGCGAGCTCGAGACGCACTTCAAGAGCGGAGCGGTGGTCGATGAGACCACGCTGCGCAGCGCCCGTCTGATCAAGGGTGGGTACGATGCCGTGAAGATTCTCGGCACCGGTGAGCTGACCCTGAAGCTGACGGTCAAGGCCCACAAGATCTCCGAAGGCGCGAAGGCCGCGATCATCAAGGCCGGCGGTACGGCCGAAGAGGTCTCGCGGATCGCGCACAAGCCAGAGGGCGCTGCGAAGGCGCACTCAGGTAAGGGTTTGAAGGTACCGAAGGCCCCCCGGGTCGCGAAGGCCTGAGTCTTGGT
The DNA here is from genome assembly GCA_043737315.1 of Archangium sp. GTDB lineage: Bacteria > Myxococcota > Myxococcia > Myxococcales > Myxococcaceae > Archangium_A. The sequence goes on along the minus strand of JAYTAT010000518.1, from coordinate 917 downwards.
GCGCACCTGCCGATAGGGCTAGGGTGCCGCGCCCCTCGAACCCAGTACTGGGTCGGGGGGCGTTCGACGTTTCTGAATCTCGTCTTTTTTTGGCTTTACCAACCGTAAGGAAGCTGCCGTGGCCCTCAACGCCATTTCCAACATCTTCCGCGTCGCTGAGCTCCGCGCGCGAATCGTGTACACGCTCGTGCTTCTGGCCATCTACCGGCTGGGCATCTTCATCAGCACGCCGGGCGTCGACCGCGTGGCCCTCAACGCAGTGATGGAGGCGCGCCTGAAAGATGGCGGTTTGCTCGGCCTCTTCAACATGTTTTCCGGTGGCGCGCTCAACCAGGCGTCGATCTTTGCGCTCGGCATCATGCCGTACGTCTCGGCGAGCATCATCATGCAGTTGCTGGCGGTGGTGGTACCCAGCCTCGAGCGTCTGCAGAAGGAAGGCGCGGCCGGCCGGCAGAAGATCAACCAGTACACCCGCTACGGCTCGATCGTGCTGTCCGTCGTTCAAGGCATCGGCATCTCGCGATACCTCTATTCCTTCGGCCGTTCGTCGCTCGACGACGGCGTGGCGCTGGACAAGATCGTCGTGCCCGACTCGGTCAACACCGTCTGGTTCTCGTTCCTCACCGTGATCACTCTGACTGCCGGCACCGCCTTCATCATGTGGCTGGGCGAGCGCATCACGGAGAACGGCATCGGCAACGGCATTTCGCTCGTCATCTTTTCGGGCATCGTGGTGGGCATTCCCCCGGCGGCACAGCAGCTTTGGCAGGCGGTCGAGGCAGATTCGATCACCGGCGGCCTGGGCGGCGTGGTGGGCCTGATGTTCCTGATGTTGGTCATCATCGGCGCGGTGGTCTTCGTCGAACGAGGCATGCGTCGCATTCCGGTTCAGTACGCCAAGCGGGTTTCGGGCCGGC
>JAYTAT010000517.1:0-1394 GCA_043737315.1 Archangium sp. | reverse complement strand
GCGAGCGCCAGGCACGAAGTCAGGCTCGCGCCCAGCAGGCCCTTGGCCGCGACGACGCTCAGTGGCCTGAGCTCTGCCAGCCGGCGTGAAGCGGTGTTGTCGACAGCCCACGCGACGGAAGCGCCGAGCACCGCGGCCACCCCGACGAAGCTCCAATCGGGCCCACCCCGGCCCCTCATCGAGAGCATCGCGCCCCCGGCCGTCATCAGCACCAGCGCGAACACCACTCTGCGGCCCAGAAACTCGCCAAAGACGAGACGGGCAAAGACCACCGTCCACACGGCCTCGAGGTTGAGCAACAGGCCGCCCGTCACGGGCCCGGTTCGCTGAATGCCCCAGGCCAGCAACGTCGGCGCAATCGCGGCCCCGGCCAACGCCATCACGCCGAGCGCTGGCAGGGCGCGGCGGGTCAAAGGCGCGCCGGCTTCGCGCAGCAGGGCCTTCTGCGCCAATGAGGCAAGGCTCGCCCCCACGTACAACAAGGCAGCGGTCGAGTACGCCCCCACGCCGACGCCTGCCCAGGCCAGCACGGGGATCGTGACCCCGAAGGCGGTGGCAGATGCGAGCGCCAACAGGATGCCGGTGGCCGTCGGTCCGGGTTTCAAAGGGCTCCCCGCTGGACCGCTCGAACTCTGCGCGAGCAGCGTTGAGTTCCGTCGGGCGCCCGCGTTTTCAGCACCGCGAGCACTTCGCTTTTCTTCACGTCTTCACCCTTCCACTTCCAATAGCCCCTGACGCAATCACGCGCCCTTCCCGCTGCGAGCAGCGCAACCTGTGCTGCCCGCCTCCCCGCTGGGCGATCACGCGAGCCACGCCTCGATTTCCGGTGCGACTGCGCCGGGGCGAGAGAGGTGAAGCATGTGACCACCGGGGATCGCGACGAACCGAGACGAGGGGCTCGCCGGGCGCAGAATCTCGAAGAGACGGCGGGCGTACTCGATGGGAACGAGCGCGTCGTCGCGGCCATGGAGCATGAGCACCGGGCTCGTCACGCGCGCGGCGTAGGTCGCGACCTTTTTGCAAGGGTCGTCCGCGGCGAGGCGGGCCATGTCGCGCAGCACCTCGGGGCGCTTCGCGAGCAGGCGGACCTCCTCATCGATGAACGCGGAGGGAACCCCGTCCGGGGAGAAGGCATCGCGCGCGGCGAGGCGCACGAGTGTGCGCAGGGCTGAGAGCGGCAACGAGCGAAACAGCAGCGCGCCCATTCCAGCGAGCGCGAAGCCCATGCCGGGCACGGCGAGCATCTTGTAGGCCGGGTGCGCGGGAGTGCCCCCCGTCCCGAGAAGCACCAGCCGCCCGACGCGCGCCGGCGCGATCGCAGCAAGTGCCACCGCCACCATGCCGCCATGGCTCTGGCCCACCACGTCCACGCCGGACTCCCAGCCCAGCTCGTC
>JAYTAT010000516.1:0-3775 GCA_043737315.1 Archangium sp. | reverse complement strand
GCGAAGCGGTGGTGGCTCCGAAACCATCTCCGTCACCGTCGGTGAAGTACGAGACGAAGGTCAGCCCGTTGTCGATACCGTTCGCGCAGTCGTCGTCGACGCCGTTGCACGACTCGGTGGCGGTGGGCTTGACCATCGCCGAGGTGTCGTTGCAGTCGTTCGCGTTGGTCACCCTACCGGGCACCGGCAGGCAGGAAGACTGCGCCGTCGAACCCGCTGCCCCGAAGCCGTCACCGTCGCCATCGGCGTAGTACGAGACGAAGGTGAGCCCTTCGTCGGTCTGGGTGTCGCAGTCGTCATCGGCGCCGTTGCACGTCTCGGGAGCGCCGGGCTTCACGGTGGCGATCGCGTCGTTGCAGTCGCTGTTGTTGTTGACCATGCCGGGCATCGGAGCGCAGCTGCTCTCTGACTGCGCGGTGGCGTCACCGAACCCGTCACCATCGACGTCGGGGTAGTAGCTGACGAAGGCGATGCCGTTGTCCATCTGGCCATCGCAGTTGTCGTCGATCTTGTTGCACAGCTCGACCGCGCCCGGCTTGATCGTGGGGTTGGCGTCGTTGCAATCGCCCGGGTTGCTCACCCGGCCCATCACGGCCGTCTGGCACGAGTTCATCGGCGTCGAGGTCGCGGCGCCGAAACCATCGCCGTCACCGTCGACGTAGAAATCCTGAAAAGGAAGCCCGTTGTCGCGCGTGCCGTCGCAATCGTCGTCGATGCCGTTGCAGGTCTCGGCCTGGCCGGGGCGGATGGTGGCGTCTTGATCGTTGCAGTCACCTGACTGCGTGACGCTGCCGGAAGCAGGGCTCTTGCAGCCTTCGCCATTCTTCATGGAGCCGACGCCGTCGCTGTCTTCATCGCGGTAGTACGCGACGACCGGCAGGCCTTCGTCGATCTGGCCGTTGCAGCTGTCGTCCAGACCGTTGCAGAGCTCGAGCGCGCCGGGGAACGCGCTGGGCTCGCGATCGTTGCAGTCGATCATCGGCTCGGCCGTGCAGTCGCCGGTGCCCGGGAAACCGTCACCGTCGTTGTCGAGACACACGCTGCTGGGAAGCAGGTAACCCGCGTCGACCACCGGAGTCAGTGGCTCTTCTTTTCCACCGCATGCGCTGACTGCGACTGCGGATGCGACCAACATGAGCAGACTGCGAGTCATCAGGATCCCCGGGGAAGCAGACCCTGTAGCCGATGGCGGGACGTGTGGGCAAACGCGCTCCTCGGGTTTTCACCTCGCCGGGGTTACAAGCTGCGGGTGGCCCGGGTGCTCTTCATCGAAAACCACGATTCCTTCTCGTGGAACGTCTTGGATGCGCTGCCTTTCTCACGATCTGAGATTGAGCTGATCAGCGCGTCGCAGGCCATGGGCGCGCTGGACCGGGTCGACGTGGTGGTGCTGGGGCCAGGGCCGAAAGACCCGACCAGGGCTGGGTTGGTCGAGTTGGTGCACGAGGTGGCCCGACGCCGCCTGCCGTTCCTGGGCGTCTGTCTGGGGCATCAGGCGCTGGGGTTGGCGTTCGGAAGCACGCTCGTTCGCTCCACGCCATCGCACGGCAAACGCGCCACCGCGCACTTCTCGCAGAGCCGCAGCTTTCCTGAAGGTGACTTCGAGGTGATGCGCTACCACTCGCTCTCGCTCACTGAGGTCGGAGCGCCTTTGAAGGTCGTCGCCACGTTGAGTGACGGAACGGTGATGGCCGTGGAGCACGAGTCGTTGCCGATGGCCGGCCTGCAATTCCACCCCGACTCCTTTGGAACCCCCCGGGGCCGCGAAATCATCGCCGCCTTCTTCAACCGCAGTCCCCTTGCGCTGCGTGAGCGGGGCCAGAGTCAGGGTGAGGGGCCACCACTTCCAGCAGCACCCCTCGAACTCTCGAGCCTGCAAACACACGACAACTTCGCCCTGCTGGCACCAGGGTTCTCGACGCACGGTGCGTGGACGCTCCTGGAAGACCTCGGCCCATCCGAGCAGCAGCCAACGGCGCTCTGGTACGCAACCGCCGAGGGGAAACCACGCCGCCTCGCAGGCCGCGCGCGGGCCGTCGAACCCCTCTTCGACGTTCCGGTCTCGCCTGTGACGGTGAGCCTCGACGAGACGAACTTCCTGGAAGGCGTGACGACCATCCGCGAGCAGATCGCAGCCGGCGACGTCTACCAGGTCAACCTCACCCTGCGAGCCGAGCTGAAATGCGAAAGTGGAGCGCACCTGCTCACCGCCTTGTGCCGCAAGGCCGTGCCGCGTTTCGCAGCCTGGGTGAAGTCGCCGCACGTAGGAGAGCTGGTCTCCGCCAGCCCCGAGCTGCTGGTCGAAACGAAGGATCGTTGGATCCACGTCGAGCCGATGAAAGGCACCGCCCCGCCTGCACACCGCGCCTGGCTCGAGACCAGCGAAAAGGATCGCGCCGAGCTGGCGATGATCACCGATCTCCTGCGCGACGATCTGCACCGCCTGTGCGAGCCGCGCTCCGTGCACGTGATGAACGAGCGGCGAATGATCGAGCTGCCCTACGTGGTGCAGGCGGTGGCCGACGTCGAGGGTGAGCTCCCGCCTGAAACCACGCTCGAGCAGGTGCTCGCCGCCGTGCACCCCGGAGGATCCGTGACGGGCGCGCCACGAGAAGCCGCGCTGCAGCACATCGCGGCACTCGAGCCGACGCCCCGAGGCGCCTACTGCGGAGCCCTGGGCCTGGAAGCTGGAAACGCGTCACGCGTTGCACTGTTGATACGCACCGCCCAGAGAATCGAAGGCGCCTGGCGCTACGGCGTCGGCAGCGGCATCACGTGGGACTCGGATCCAGCCGCTGAGCTCGAAGAAGTGAGGCTCAAGCTCGGCGCCTTGCGCTGATTTTGAGCGCCCCCGAAACTAACGGCGCGGCGGAGGCGGCTTCACGGGGGGACGCCCCCCACTGGGCGGTCGCCCCGCGTTGAGCGGGTTGGGTTTGATCGCCGTCGAGTTGCCGTCGACATCCATCACCGAGTCGCTCACCTCGACGCTGTTCTCTTCTGAAGGCGCTGCCTCTTCATCACCGGTCTCGCGCGCCGACTCGGGCGCAGGCCTCCGCGCCAGCAACGGGTTTCGCGTGGGCGGAGGCGTCGCGTCATCACGATTGGCCGGATTGACCGCCGTGCGTATGCCCTGCACCGACGGCCGCGAAGGCGCTTGAGCCGGGCGCGCCTGGGGCGTGGGCCCCGCGGGCACCTGCACCTGCGGCTTCTTGTCGTTCTTCGCCCTCGCCTCGCTCTTGAGCTTTGCCTCGAACGCCTTCGCCTCATCGTGAACGGAGCTGGGGTCAGGCAGGTGTTTCTCGCGGTACTTGAGCGAAGGCGCCCAGTGCGTGGTCACGCTCTCCCCCAGGCCGTGAATCAAAGGGGGCGGCGGCAGACCGTACGTGCGCGGATCGAAGAACTCATCGGTGAGATCCTCGAAGCCGTACGCGCGCGCCTTCGCGAGGAACGAAGGCAAGACCCCCGTCGGCGCGTGGTACCCGAGGATGCGCCCGTCTTCGTCTTTGGTGACCGGAATGAACAACCAGAGATCCTGCGTGCGGTAGTCGCCCTTCTCGTTGAGCGGCTGCACCTCGGAAACCGCGACCGTCTTGCGGCTGCCGTCCTGCAAGCGTTCACAGCACACGACGAAGTTGATCGCCGAGGCCACCTGCGCGCGCACCGCCACCATGGGCAATTCGACACCGCTCATCAGGCACAGAGATTCCAGGCGGCGCAACGAGTCGGTCGGGGTGTTCGCGTGCACGGTGGCCATCGAGCCGCCGTGGCCGGTGTT
>JAYTAT010000515.1:0-3779 GCA_043737315.1 Archangium sp. | reverse complement strand
CGATGCGCGTCTTCTCACGCTCGGCATCCATGCCCAGCTCGAGGGTCTTCGCGCCGGCTTCCTTGCCGCGCAGCAGCATGCGCCAGAGCAGCTGCCGGTAGACGCTCACCTCGCGCTGTTCACCATCGAGCCCGCAGATGGCCGCCACCATGCGATCGCCACTCAGGAAGCTGATGCCCATCGCCACGGCCTTGCCGTCTGCCGGGCCGCCGAACTCGGGCGCCAGGTGCAACGACATCAGCTCCCAGCCCGGCGTCTTCCACAGCTGCCGCACCACGTCTCTGGGCAGATCGAACGTGTTGAGGCGGCGCTTGCGATCCTTCACGCGCTTGTAGAGCGCGTAGAAGTGCTCGAACTCGGCCTGCGTCGGCTCGGGGTCGACGCCGTGTTTGTGCCTGCGCGCGATGAATTGGTGCTGCACCGCCTGCACCTCGGCGCGAACGCGGCGGCGGGTGCGGCTGCCCAGGGTGGCGAAGAACTCGTCTTCGGTCTTCCACCGCGAGAGATCCACCACGTGGCCGGCGAGCATCGGCATCTTCACCAGGCCGTGCTCGAGCAGCACCCCGTCGAGCTCGACGTCGCCTTCAGGCAGATCGCGCAGCACCAGGCTGGTCGCGCCCACCGCGCGTTGCACGTTGGCCGCCGCCTCGAGGATGAGCGAGAGCGCCTCCTGCCAGGGGCCACTGCGATCGAGGAAGAGGTGATTGCCTTCGGTGAGCAACGAGCCCATGCCCATCGCCCGCGAAGTGAGGAAGTACCGATCGGTCGCGCGCGCCTGCTCGATGCGATCCGACACCTCGGCGCGCATCAACATGTCGTCCTTCCACAACGCGTCGGTGAAGAACGTCGCCGCCACCGGCTTGCCCGCGCTCTTCACCACGAAGTAGTGCCAGCCCCAGTTGCTCTCGGCCTCTTCGCGGCCCCTGAAGATCGCCTCGAACGCCGCGAGCGTGGCGTGATCGAAGTTGCTGCGATGGCCCACCAGCGCGTCCCACTCGGCGGGGGCGATGGCGTTGATGCTGGTGTGCGTCTCGAGGTTGAGCAGCGGGCCCGTGGTGCCCGGGTTGATCACCGGGGGCGCACGCACCGGAGCCGACGGCGCGACCTCGAAGAGGCGGCTCAACTTGCCCAGGCGTGAACGCGCCTGGCTCTCGGCGTGCGTGTCGAACTCACGCTCGACGTCGGCCAGGGTGAGCCCCACGTCTTCGAGGGCTTTCGGGTAGTGGTGCTGCAGCGCCTGCGAGAGCGCGGTGAGATCGGCCAGGCTGTGGTGCCGGGTGATCGACAGCCGCACGCCGCTGCGTTTGAGCGGCACCGCGGGGTAGGTGGCCACGGTGAGGAAGAAGCCTTCGCTCGCCAGCCGCTGCACCACGGCGTACGACATGCGAATCGGGCCGCCCTTGATGAAGAAGATGGGCGTACCGTTCTTCTCGAGCAACGGCAGCTCGCGTGCCGTGAGCTCGTGGTTGAAGTGGCTGATGCGCTCGTTCAGCTCGCCCTGAAACTTCGTGATGTCGGGGGAAAGGTGAATGTCTGCGCTGGCGATGGCCGCGCCCAGCATCGGGGGCTGCACCGGGCCACCGAAAGTGAACGGCCCGCCGCACAGGCGCACCTGATCGCGCATCTCGGGGTCGGGGAACACCAGGCAGCCACCGGCCGAAGCGAAGGCCTTGTTGAGCGAGGTGGCGATCACCATGCGCGGGTGCCAGCCCATGCGGCTCAAGTGCGTGCCGCGCCCGTGTTCACCAGCGAGGCTCATGCCGTGGGCGTCGTCGCAATAGATGTGAAGGTTCGGGTAGTGGTTGAGCAGGCGCTTGAGCTCATCCACGTCGGGCAGATCGCCGAACATGCTGTAGACGCCGTCGAGCAGGTACCAGACGCGCCGGTGCAGCGGCGCCAGCTCGGCGATGCGTTTCTCGAGCGCGGCCCAGTCACCGTGCCGCACCAGCTCGACGAGGGTGCCTTGCGCGCGCGCCTGCGTCGAGGCGAGCTGCACCGAGTGGTGCACCATGCGGTCGAGCAGGATCGCGTCTTTCTCCTGGCAGATGACGGGGATCGCCGAGAGGTGACCCAGCGTGGTGGTGCTCACCGGCAACACGTGCGCGCCGAACAGCTTGCTGAGCTTGAACTCGAGCTCGGTGTACGGAGGCGCAGAGAGATACGCGCGCGAAGAAGAGAACTGCGTGCCGTAGCGATCGACCGCGCGGTGCACGCCTTCTTTGAGCCGGGGATCGGTCTCGAGCCCCAGGTACGAACACGAGCCGAAGCTGAGCATCTTGCGCCCCGCCAGCTGCAAGTGTTTGCCGTCGAGCGGCGTGTCTTCCGCATACTGATGGAGCAACCGCTGCTGCCGCCCCATGTTCACCACGTCGTAGATCGTCTTCTGCAGTTCAGACGCTTCCATGTGTAAGCCTCCCCTTTGAACAACACCTTGAACCCAAGACTCGAGATTGCTCATCGCTGCGATGAGCTCCCGAACGGCTTTTGTCTGTGACGGGCCCCCGCCCTCCGTCAAATCGTCAAGACGCTACAGCGTCCATTCGACGTGGATCATCGCCCCCGGCCCGGGGGACGCGAGCAGAGTCACGCGCGGCTCCTTGGCGCCGATGAGGGCTACGGCCGCTTCAAAAACGCCCTGATAATACGTCGGCAATCCATGCACTTCGCTCAGCTTCACCTTCGCGTCGCGCTCTCCGAGCTCGAGCAGCGTGGCGATCTGATAGTTGTTGTTGTTCTTGAAGATCCGCTCGATGCGCTGAAGGCTACGCCGGGGACCGATGAGCTTGAGGCCGGCTGCCAGCGCCTTGCCGATGAGACCTTCTTCCAGACCCGAGACCGCACGATGACCGGTGCGGCGAATGGCGTCTTCTTTGCGATCGTCGGGGTAAACCGCCTGGGCGATGAACTCGACCCACCGATGATAGTCGGCGGCCGGGTAACCGGGCCTGAGGGGCTTGTCGAGATCGAGCCCTTTGGCTTTGAGCTTCTCGCGAATGGGTGGGGTGATCAGCGCGCCGAGGCCCTTGATGAAGAGGCCGTCGACGCTCTGGGAGAATTCGATTTGTTCTGTAGGAGGCATGCGGGGGAAAGCGGATTCTACCTCGCCGTCAACGGAGCACGTAGATCTTCGCCACGATGAACGGGGGGTGCAGCAGATCTTCGGTGATGAGTGGGTTGAGCACGGCGAGGCGGTACTCCTGATCAGAGGCCACCACGAGAGGCGAGATGCCCGCCACGGGAGGAAGAAACTGTGCGCTGACCGGGAAGTCGAAGAGCTGGCTGTCGTCGGACAGCACCTCACGGGCACCGGTGGTGGTGTTCACCCGAAGTACGCGGCGGCCGATGGTGTCGGTCACGTAGAGCCGGGTGTCGCTGGGGTTCCACCGGTTGAACGCGAAGCCCTTGAGCGATTCCGACAACACGCCCGGCGCGCGAGGCGACACGTCGACGATGTCATCGGCGCGCTGCTGCGGTGAACGGGTGTTGTCGACGAGGCTCGCGAGCGGAATGCGCGCGACGCCGCCGCGGCAGCTGCTGCCGAAGTAGATCTGACCTGCGCGGTACGCGAGCGAGCCGATGCCCGGCGCGAAGTTGCCGAAGGTGGAGAACGGAATGCCGCCGATGGTGACCGGCGTGAACGCGCAAGGCCCGATGGCAGGAATGCCGGCGCCCGGAGCGAAGCTGTCAGGCAGCAGGCCCGGCGTGATGAGGCCGCCCGGTGAGACATTCCACAACGCGCCGATGACCGACTCCGAGACCACGTAGCCGCCCCCCGGCAG
>JAYTAT010000514.1:0-9280 GCA_043737315.1 Archangium sp. | reverse complement strand
TCACCATCAACCCTCTTCGGGCGCGGGTCACGGGCCTCTTTGCGACCCACCCGTCCATCGAGGACCTCATTCGACGGCTGCTCCAGATGCGCTGACGGGGGTTTCGCGGCCTGCCCCCTCCCTGTATAGGACCCGCGTCGTATTCCTCCAGGAGCCTCAACGTGACCCCAGTCCTCATCCTGCTCGGCATCGCTCTCGCGATCAGCCTGGCTTTCAACCTCGGCCTCATCGGTGGCGGCTCCAAGCCGTCAGCGCAGGCTGCCGCCAACACCTCGACGTCGTCGAAGAGCGAGAACCGCTCCGATGATGACCGCGCACGCAAGCTCGAGTCTGAGCTCGACAAGAAGAAGCGCGAGCTCGAAGAGGCCAGGAAGGCCCAGGCCGAGCTGAAAGACGAGCTCAAGAGCACGAAGAAGAAGCTCCACGATCAGCGTGAGACCGAGAAGTCGGGCGACGATCTGGTCAAGGCCCGCGCCGAAGTCGAGCGCACCGCGTCGATCCAGCTCGAGAGCACCCGCGCTGAGCTCTCCACCGCGCTCGCCGACATCCAGAAGCTGAAGACCCAGGCCGACACGAAGAAGCAGGCCCGCCCTGCCGTGGCCGCCGAGCCGACCGAGAAGAAAGAAGAAGTGAAGGCCGAGCGCCCGCAAGAAGTGATCACCCGCGTCATTCGTGAGCTCTCCGACGTCGAGAAAGATCGCATCGCGCGACTCGAGGCCAGCTCCTCGGCCGATCGCAAGAAGGCCAACGAGCTCGACCGTGAGCTCAAGAGCCTGAAAGCCAAGCTCGATCGTCACCAGCGTGACAGCAAGCGCGTGTACTCCGAGGCCGAGCTCGCGCGTGACAAGTACCGCGCCGTCGAGATGCGCCTCAACCGCACGCTGGTCGAGAGCGATCTGCTCAAGCGCGCCATCAAGGATCTCGAGAAGAAGTCGGGCGTCGACGCCGGCCGTCTCGAGCTGAACGCCGACGAGATCGCCAGCAGCGACTCGTCGGTGAAGGCGAAGTTCGCGGCGGATGACGCGGCTGAGGCCGACGCCCGCGCGAAGCTCGAGGCAGCTCCGGCCACCCACGTAGAAGAGCCTTCGGCTCCCGCGGTCGCGGCGGAGGTGCCTGCGGCCGAAGTCACTCCGACCGCCCAGGCGTAGACGTCTTGCCGTGAACGGCCACCGTGCTCCCGAGGGAGTGCGGTGGCTTTTTTTTGCGCCTACTTCTTCGCGATCTCCGACACGACGAGCCGATCGAGGCTCTCGTACTGCGCGATGCCTGAGTAGCCCACCACCAGATCGCCGCTGCGCCCGAAGAGAACCCGGCTGGGCAGCTCGCGAATGCGCCCGAACACCGTCTCGCCCGAACGAAGGCGATCGTCGCCCACGAGCAGCGGCACCGTCAGCCCGTACCCTTCGGCGAACGGCTCGAGCACCTGCCGGCCCTCGAGATCCATGCCCACCAACACGTTCGCAAAACCCTTCGTGGCGTGATCCGACTCGAGCCGGTTGATCACCCGCAGCTCCGTCAGGCAGGGGAAACACCAGGTGGCGATGAAGGTGACCAGCACCACCTTGCCTTCCAGCTTCCACGGCTCGAACGACACCTTGCCTGCGGTCTGCCGGGGCAGCGCGTTCATGAAGGTGCGAAAATCGGCCAGCGTCGACTCGCTGTTTCGGGCGCACCCCGCGGCCAGCCCCGCCCACAACACACTGCGCCGCGAGATCACGCGCTGTGCTCGGTGGCCTTCTGGCAGCTCTTGCACAACCCGTAGAGTTCCATCTTGTGCGAGGACACCTTGAAGCCGTGCCGCCTTGCCACGGCGTCTTGCATGCGCTCGATCTGATCGTTCTCGAACTCGATGATGGTGCCGCACCGGGTGCAGATCAGGTGATCGTGATGCTCGCGGCCGACCGCCGGTTCGTAGCGCGTCTGCCCGTCACCGAAGTTGCGTGCGTGGGCGAGCCCGCTCTCAGCGAGCAGCTTCATGGTGCGGTAGACCGTGGCCACTGAGACGCGAGGGTCGTCTTGCCGAACGCGCGACCACACGTCTTCCACCGAAAGGTGACCGTGCATCTTGAAGAAGATGTCGATGATCAGGCTGCGCTGGCGCGTCGACTTGAGCCCGCGCTCAGCCATGTAGCGGTCCAGAATGCGATCGAGCTCTTCACGTTGCGACGACGAGACGGTGGTACCGGTCATGGAAAGCGCTTCCCCCAGGCGTCGGCTGTCGGGCCGAGATCGACGCCTCCGTTGAGCTTCACCAGCGCGCCATGCGCTGCGATTCGAACTGCTGGAGCCGGATCGCCGAGCAGCTTCACCAGCTCTGGGCCTTGCCCCTGATCGCCCCGCCACCCCGTGAGTTCCGCCGCCTGCGCGCGCACACGGTCGTCGCGGTGCACCAGCAGCGGGTTCTCATCGAGCGGGCCTTTGACCCGGGGAAAGAGCAGCAGCAAGAAGAAGAGGGCCGCGAGGAACATCTGGATGAACGCCTTGAAGGGCGAATACCGCCGCGCCGCGACCAGGGCGATCCGGTACGTCGAGAAGCCCAAAGCGAAGACCAGAAAAATCCACGGGGCGATGCGGGCGACCCTGGGGTCGATGCCGGGCGTGCGCTGGGCATAAAAAGCCACCCCGGCCGAGAGGACCAGGAGCGCATAGAGCGCAATCGACCAGGCGGGGCGGACACGGACTCCGACGACGCTGGGCTCGTCTGACGTCTCGGGCTTGGCGTTCATTGACAGGTTCCGAAGACCTCTTATACGCACGGCGGCCCCCTTTGGACACCGCGATGATGGACTTGCAACGCAAGAGACTCCCTGAAGACGTTCCGACGCCGGTCGCGGTGGCGGTCGCCGACTTCTGCCGACGGGCCAAGGCCCCTGCTTCTCCCGGGCTGGTGCGTGATGCGCTGGCGTTGCTCGAGGATGACGACGACCCCCGCGTGCGTCAGCTCACCGACGGCGAACCGACGGCCCGGCTGGGGCCTTTCGCGGTGGTCGACGTGATCCTCGGCACCACGACCCGCGTCGCCGCCGAGCGCGAACAGGCCGGGTACTACGAAGAGGTGCGCAAGGCGACGCGCGACCGGCGCCCGGCGAAGGGGCCCGAGTTGAAGGTGCTGACCGGCACGAAGCCGGCGATCTCGCTGCCCACGCCGGCCCCCTCTGCTCCCAGGGTGAAGAAGGCCCGCGGCCCGAGCCTTCAAGAAAAGATCGCCCCGCACAAACGCCGCGCCGGCGAATTCGATCGCGAAGTGCACGCGATCCCCCTTCCCGGCACGGCCTTTCTTCCCAAGCGCAACCTGCCCGCGCCCCGGGGCCGCTTCATCACCGTCGATCCCTCGCGCGCCAGCTTCGAGACCCTCTTTCGCCCCGAGGGCAAGGAGACCGTGGCGATGCTGATCGAGCAGGTGCCCCACCGCATCGCGCTGTTGCGCACGTTCGAACAAGGCTACGTCGGCAAACGGGACGAGGCGTTGAGCGTGGGTGACGTGGAAGACGTTCTGGAAGAGCACCAGCTGTTCGAACTGATCGAGAAGAAGGAGCGCGAAGGCCTGCTCGCCGCCTTGATCGATTCGAAGGGCTCGTTCAGCCGGGCGTCGCATGCCTTTGGATTAACGACCGAAGAACTCGAGAAGCTCATCGGGGCGCTGGGGGTAACCTCAGAGGTCGAGCAGGTTCGAGACCGTTACATCAAAGAAGCGTTGTCTTCGGAGAACCTCGGCTTGCGGCTCGAGCTGCTCTTTCGCGGTCGCTACCTCGAGGATCTCGGCATCGAACGAAAGTTTCAGCAACAGCTCACCAAGCAGCTCGCAGCGCTGGTGCAGGAAGTGAAAGAAGCCGCGACCACCGTGCCCACGTTGGTGGACATGCTTTCGCGGCAATACGCGCTCCATGCCGAAAGCCTGCGGCGAGCGTTGGAAAAACTCGGGCTGCTCGAGCCCTGGCTCAAGGACAAGAGGTAACCCCCAAGTGCCGATCTACGAATACCGATGTGAGAAGTGCGGAAATGAGCTCGAGGTGATGCACAAGGTGAGCGACCCCTCGCCCACCGAGTGCCCCAAGTGCCACGAGCCGGCCCTCGGCCGAATGATGAGCCGCACCAGCTTTCAGCTCAAAGGCGGCGGCTGGGGCTCAGACCTCTACGCGAGCACCAAAAAAGACGCGTCGGCGACGGCCGCCGCCACCACTGCGGGGAGCAGCACCACCGCTCCCACCACCACCACCACGACCACCACGCCGACGGCTGCACCTTCGGCCCCTGCGTCGTCGGGTTCGGGCACCGGCGGCAGCAGCAGCGGTTCGGGCGGCTCCTCCACGTGAGGGGGGCGCAGGGGCTGATCACCGCGCTCCTGGTGACGGGCTGTGCGACGGCCCAGGTGGCGATTCCGCCCACCCAGGTCGCCGATCTCGAACGCAGCCTCAACGGCGATCAGCGCTTCCTGCGCGTCTCGATGTTCGTCACGCCGTTCTACGGCGACGCCACCCGGCGCCTGGTCACCCCGGTTTCGCCTGAGCTGGTGCGCCTGCTCGACGGCACGGGCGGCAAACCTTTGAACCCCGGCCCGGTCGAGCGAACCCTGCCCGCGGGCACGGCGGTGCGCATCACGAAGGTCGAATTTCCCTCGGCCTGGGTGATGACCGAACGCGTGCTGTACACCCCGCGATCGCTGGTGTGGATCTACCTCGATGTGCCCGGCAGCCCGCGGGGCGCGCCGCCTGCGGTGCTGGTGTTGCGGCCCGGGCTCAAGACCGACCAGGAGTTCCTCGCCGAGCTCGAGCGCCACCTCACCCGCGAAGATCAGGGCAGGCGGCTGGAAAGATTCTCTGAACCCGTGCGTGAAGCGATCCGCACCAAGAGCGTGGTCTCAGACATGCCCTCCGAGGCGCTCGAGATGGCGTGGGGCTTTCCCGATTCGAAACGCATCGAGCGGGTCGACGCCCAGCGCAAGGAAACCTGGAGCTGGGGCGACGGTGCACGCACCGCTACGATCTACGACGGCCGGCTGACCGCTTTCACCGGGGCCAACGGCGCTTCTTCTTCTTCTTCGCCTTGAGCTCGGCCGTGCGCGCGTCGCCCGGTCGCTGCAGGTGGGGCAGCTCGCCCATCTGCACCGGGAAGTAGTCGCGGCCCAGCAGCGCCTTCACGAAATCTGCCTGAGTGGCGATGGGCCTGGTGAAGAGCGTAGCGGCGTAGCCCACCTCGTCGACCGATCCCCGCGCGTCGCTGCCCGCCACGCCCGGTACCTGGAGCGCGTTGGCCGCCTCGATGGCCAGCTCATTGGCGCCAGCCCGCGCCTTGGGGTTGTAGACCTCGACCGCACAGAGAACCTTGAGGGTCTTGACGAAGTCGAGCGCCGGCGTGGCGAACTCCTTGTCGTACGGCCGGGCGGCGACGATGGCCGCGCCCAGCGACTTGAGCTTGGGCAGGCATTCTTCGGCCTTCCAGGGCGTCTCGCGGTTGCTCCCCCAGAGCTGAACGGGCTCGGGCGCGCGATCGGGCTTCTCAAAGAAGCAGAGATACTGACCTTTGTCGGTGGCCAACTCGAGCCCCACGAAGATCTTCAGCCTGGTGGTGCGCTGCAGGTCGAACAGCTCGTCGCACCCGTCTTGGGTGTTGGTCTCGGTGAAGGCCACGCCGTCGAGCCCGAAGGATTCCGCACGGGTCAGGATCGCCCGGGGGTCGAGCTGACAATCGCGAGAGAGATAGGAATGGACGTGCAGGTCGATCAGCATGGTGGCCCTTGAAGGGGGAAATCGCTGGTGGGATAAGCCCCTCATGTTCACTGGCGTCAAGGTGTTTTCCGCAACGAAGGCGAAGGAACGAGAAGAGCTCAGCGAGAACGTCTCACGCTGGCTGAAGAGCAACGTCGATCTCGAGATCGTCGACCGCGTGGTGCGGCAGTCGAGCGACAACGAGTTTCACTGCTACTCGCTGACTCTTTTCTACAAGCCGAAGTCGGCGTAGCGAAACTCGCTCCTCCGCGGTCTACCCTCACGGGCCCCTGAGGGTGAAGCTCCGCCCTGGTTCTTCTTTTGGAACTGCGCAGCCGCTGGCCTACAGGGTTCCAGTCGTTTCACTCGTGGGAGACACCACAATGAAGACTCATCCGCTCAAAATTGCAGCACTGGCTGTGCTCGCCGTTCCGCTCTATCTCTACTCGTCGAGCTGCGCGCCTGAGTGCGTGGACGTCGCGGATTGCGCCGGCAAGGGCGCAGTCGGCGCAAGGTTCACCTGTGACAACGGCGTGTGCAAAGCGGGCAGCCCCTTCCCTGAGGATGCCGGCACGGGAGGTGGCACGGCGACCGGTGGTGGCACGGCGACCGGCGGTGGCACGGCGACGGGCGGCGGCACGGCGACGGGTGGCGGCACGGCGACGGGTGGCGGCACGGCGACGGGTGGAGGCACGGCGACGGGCGGCGGCACGGCGACCGGCGGTGGCGGCGGCGCGACCGGCGGTGGCGGCGGTGCGACCGGTGGCGGCGCGGGTGGTGGTGGCGGTGCGACCGGTGGCGGTGGCGGCAGCGTGGCCGGCTTCAACCTGGTCTTCAACGGCACGGGTTACGGCCCGCACAACACCCAAACGGTGCGCATGGCGCTCGTTCAGCAGTCTGATGGCGGGGTGCTCGACACGCAGTCGCTGGTCGTCGCGAACGGCATCGTGACCTTCACGTTCACCGGGCGGCTCCAGTCGGGCCAGGCGTACAACGTCGACTACTACGCTGACGTCAACGGCAACAACCAGTGCGGCGGGAACGATCACATCTGGCGCGAGGTGGTGCCTGCGGTGACTGCGAACGTCACGATCACCAAGACGCACAACACCAACTTCGTCGCAGCGGCGTGCAGCTCGTTCTAAGGACCGTCTTGTTCGTTGGTCTGCGCGTCGTGCGGACCCACCCCGTCCCCGGAAGTCGATGCGGGTGTTCCCCACATTCCGTGTGAGGTCGATGCGCTGCTGACGGCGCGGTGCCGAAGCTGCCACACCGATCCACCGACGCAGGACGCTCCGTTTCCGCTCCTGACACAGGCTGATTTCCAACGTCCCTTCGCGGGCAGCACGGTGGCCGAGCGGGCGGTGGGCGCGGTGGAATCAGACTTCATGCCGCTCAACCGCCCTCCCCTGAATGCAGAGCAGAAGACGTTACTCTTCGGTTGGTTGGACGCCGGCGTGCCCCTGAGCACCGCGAACTGCAACTGAGGTTCTGTTACACGCTGCTGACCCATGCACGAAGAAGCTCTGCGGCAGTTGCTCGCGCTCCGGTTGGCAAACCCTCACGGTTTGCTCGGAGCGCACCAGGCAGGTGACGAAGTCTTCTTCCGCGTCTTCCGACCGGAGGCGACCAGGGTCGTGGTGAGCATGGCGGGCCAGCGGGCCACCCTCGCGCTCCGCGACGATTTCCCTGGGGTGTTCGAAGGCCGCCTCAGCGGCAAGCTCGTCCCCTACGAGCTCGAGCTGCACTTCGCGGCGGGCGTCTCGAAAGAGGAAGATCCCTACGCGTTCCTGCCCACCCTGGGCCCCGCCGATCTGCACTTCGTAGGTGAGGGCCGGCATCGCCGGCTGTGGGATCGCCTGGGCGCGCACCCGATCAAACATCAGGGCATCAGCGGCACGGCCTTTGTTGTGTGGGCGCCCAACGCCGAAGGCTGCTCGGTGGTGGGCGACTTCAACCGCTGGGATGGCCGGCGTCACCTGATGCGCTCGTTGGGCGCCTCGGGCATGTGGGAGATCTTCGTGCCCGGCGTCACGCCCGGCAACCGCTACAAATTCGAGATCTCGCCGCGGGGTGGCGCGCCGTTCTTGAAGGCCGACCCGATGGCTTTCCGCACCGAGCCGCCGCCTCTGTCAGCCTCGGTGGTGACCAGGCTCGAGGGCTACGCCTGGGGTGACGAGATATGGCTGCGCCAGCGCGAGAAGCTCGACGCCACCCGCGCGCCCATGAGCGTCTACGAGGTGCACCTCGCCTCGTGGATGCGGGTGCCCGAAGAAGGCAACCGCAGCCTGAGCTACCGAGAGCTGGCGCCGAAGCTTGCCGAGCACGTGGTGCGCCTGGGTTTCACGCACGTCGAGTTTCTCCCGGTGGCCGAGCACCCCTTCGGCGGCAGCTGGGGCTACCAGGTGTCGGGCTATTACGCGCCCAGCGCGCGCTTCGGCACGCCCGACGACTTTCGCTTTCTGGTCGACACGCTTCATCAGGCGGGCCTCGGCGTGTTGGTCGACTGGGTGCCCGGTCACTTTCCCCGCGACACGTTCGCGCTGGCGCAGTTCGACGGCACTGCGCTCTACGAGCACGCCGATCCACGAAAGGGCGCGCACCCCGACTGGGGCACGCTCATCTTCAACTTCGGACGCAACGAGGTGCGAAACTTTCTGGTGGCCAACGCGCTGTTCTGGCTCGAGCAGTTCCACATCGATGGGCTGCGCGTCGACGCAGTGGCCTCGATGCTCTACCTCGACTACTCGCGTAAAGAGGGTGAGTGGCTGCCCAACCAGCACGGCGGCCGGGAGAACGAAGAGGCGATCGGCTTTCTTCGCGAGCTCAACGACACCGTGCACGCGCTGCACCCCGACGTGCACGTGATGGCCGAAGAGTCGACCTCGTGGCCCCGCGTTTCACGCCCCACCCGCGATGGCGGCCTGGGCTTCACCCACAAGTGGAACATGGGGTGGATGCACGACACCCTGAGCTACTTCTCGAAGGATCCGATTCACCGGCAGCACCACCATCACCAGCTGACCTTCGGCCTGCTCTACGCGTACAGCGAGAACTTCATGCTGCCGATCAGCCACGACGAGGTGGTGCATGGCAAAGGGTCGCTCGCCAACAAGATGCCCGGCGACGAGTGGCAGAAGCAGGCCAACCTGCGCGCGCTCTACGGGTGGATGTGGGCTCACCCCGGCAAAAAATTGCTCTTCATGGGCAACGAGCTGGGCCAGTGGAAGGAGTGGAACCACGACGCGAGCGTCGACTGGCACCTGGCCAGCCTGCCCCGTCACGCAGGCCTGATGAGGCTCGTGGCGAGGCTCAACGCGCTCTATAAACAAGAAGGCTCGCTGCACGAGAGTGACTTCTGGCCGCAGGGGTTTCAGTGGGTGCAGGCCGACGCCGCAGCCGAGAACGTCTACGTCTTCGTTCGCCGCGGTCACAACGCGTGGCGCGAGATCGTCTGCGCGGCCAACTTCTCGCCGGTGGTTCGTCAGTTTCGGGTGGGCGTGCCGGGTGGGGGGTGGTGGGCCGAGATTCTCAACACCGACGCCACCGAGTTTGGCGGCTCGAACGTGGTCAAC